>JAOTWC010000190.1 GCA_029863105.1 Gemmatimonadota bacterium
GATCGTGAACCTCACGGCGTTCGAGACGTTCTTCCCGGAGCGGCGACCGTTCTTCACGGAGGGGAACCAGTTGCTGAGCCCGGGACAGATGATTCCCGGCTATTTCTATTCCCGGCGGATCGGCGCAAATCCGCACGGCTTCGCGGACGCTGATTTCCAGGATCGCCCCGACGTCACGACGATCCTCGGCGCCGGAAAGCTCACGGGCCGTCTCGGCTCCGGCATGTCGATCGGCGCGCTCGGTGCGTTGACGGCAGCCGAAAATGCGCGGACGTACGACCTCGCCACGGACACGTTCGGCGAAACGCGGGTCGAGCCGGCCACCGGATTCGGCGTGGTTCGCGTGCAGCAGGAATTCGGCGAGGATGCCTCGACGGTCGGGTTCATGGGAACGGCCGTCACGCGCTCGTTCGGCGAGGACGACCCGACCCGTGACTTTCTGAACTCCTCGGCGTTCACGGGCGGGGGCGACTTCAATCTGCGTTTCGCCGGCGGCAAGTACGTGTTTCGCGGGCACGCGGGGTTGAGCTACGTGTCCGGCTCCCCCGAAGCGATCGCTTCCCTGCAGCTGCGCAGCGTGCACTACTTCCAGCGGCCGGACCAGGATCACGTGACGTTCGATCCGACCCGGACGTCCCTGCTCGGCGGGTCTGGGTCGCTCCAGTTCGAGAAGAACGGCGGCGAGCACTGGCTGTACAACGCCGGCATCTGGGCTGACTCGCCGAACTGGGAACTCAATGACATCGGGCGGTTGGGGCGGGCAGACGATCTCCAGAGCTGGGGCGGCCTGATGTACCGCGAGACGAATCCCGGCCGTGTGTTCCGGAACTATTCGATCCGGCTGAACAGTCAGTTCGGCTGGAATTTCGGTGGCGTCCAGACGGGCCGAAGCGTGGGGCTGGGGGCGAACGCCATGCTCCTCAACTACTGGTCCGCCAACCTCTTCGTCAACCGGAATCTGTCCTCGCAGTCGGACCGTCAGACGCGCGGTGGCCCGTTGATGGGAAGCAACGCTTTCTGGGGGGTCGAGGGCCGCATCCGCAACAGCCATTCGGCGGGCGTCCGGGTCGGGGTCAACGGATTCTGGGGCAATCGGAACCTCGGGAATGACTATAGCGTCGGTTTTGACGTATCCTTCGAGCCGACGGACCAGCTGCGGGTCAGCATCGGGCCTGAGTACTCGCGGTTTACCGATCGCCGTCAGTTCCTGACCAGTCTCGGACGGGACACGGGAACCGAGACGTTTGGCACGCGGTATGTCTTCTCGACCATCCGGCAGAGTCAGATCTCGATTCCGATCCGCGTGAACTTCGCGTTCGATCCGGACAAGAGCCTCGAGTTCTGGGCACAGCCGTTCGCCGCCAGCGGAGCGTTTTCGGACTTCGGGGAGTTGCCGGAAGCGCAAAGCTTCGACCTCCGGCTCTACGGCACGGACGGTACGACGATCACGGAGGAGAGCGACGGTTCAGCCGGTCGATTCTACTCGGTGACGGACGGGCCGGACTCGTTTACGCTCCCGGACGCGAACTTCAACTCGCTGTCGTTTCGCTCGAACCTCGTGTTCCGCTGGGAACTTCGACCCGGCAGCACGTTGTTCCTGGTGTGGCAGCAGAATCTGTCGCAGTTCTCGAACGATGGTAGATTCGTGGGCGCCGGTGATCTGTTCGACACGTTCGGCGCGCCGGGCAGCAACGTGCTGGCCGTGAAGATGAGCTACTGGCTCCCCATGTAAGCTGACAGGAGGCGACCGTGGCGCTCGAGATGAAGTCGGAATGTGAGCGTTGCGGTCGCGAGCTGTTTCCCGCTGGACCCGCCTACATCTGCAGCTACGAGTGTACCTGGTGCCGCGAGTGCACCGCGGGGTTCGAATTCCGCTGCCCCAATTGCGGCGGAGAACTCGTGGCGCGCCCGGCCCGCTCGCCCGACATTCCCGAGGCCAGGCCCGGCGGCGATCTGGCCTGACGGACAACCAATGTCCCGTTTCGCTTGTCGAACGGGCAGTTCGCTGGCAGCTACTCACGTACCCGGGAGATCCTTCCGATGAGACGCCTGGCTGGCCGCTTCCTGATTCTGCTGTTCCTGCCGCTCGCGGGTGCCTGCGCCGGCGAGGGCGCCGCCTCGATCTCCCTCGAGGCGATCGTCGACACGATCGGCGGCATCGAGCACCTGCACTATCCCGAAACGGGAGCGACGGAACTCCCCTGGCATTTCGATACGGTGGCGGTGATCGGAGGCTTCAATGTCGACGACCCCGACTACCAGTTCTCCCGCGTGGGGCGGTATGGGCTGACGTCCGACGGCGCCGGAAATCTGTACGTGCTCGACGGACAGGGACACCGGATCATCGGCTACGCGGCGACCGGTGAGATCATCGGCACGTGGGGCCGGGAGGGAGAAGGACCGGGGGAGATCGGCGGCTGGGGCGGCGTCCTGGCCATGGGTCCGGGGGACACGCTGTGGCTGGCCGACCGGTCGAACCAGCGGATCACGCTGTTTCCGACGCATGGCGGCGACGCGGCGTCGATCCCGATGGGCGAGGGGAGCAGCGGCTTCGGCGGCCGGCTGATTGCCACGCCGGACGGCGCCCTCAGCCTGATGAGCTCGTTCAGCTTCACACCCGGCGAGAACGCCCAGATGCCGCCGCGACCCGTCGTCCGGATCGACCGCGATGGCACGGTCACGGACACGCTGTGGACCGTACCGGCACCGAGGACGGACGTCGTCACCGTAACGTCGGGAAACAATACGATGATGATGCTGATGTCCCGCCGGTTCTCGCCGAACTTTTCGTATGCCCGGCTCTCCGACGGCAGACTCGTCAAACAGGACCTGGCGGACTACGACGTTCGAATGATGGACCCGGACGGCACCGTCCGCCGCGTGATTCAGCGCGATCCTCCACCGCGGGCAACCACGGAGGCGGACCGGCAGCGCGAAATCGACGAGGTCCTGGAGCCAGCGGACGATCGCGACGCGGACATGCAGCGCAAACAGGCCGACGCCATGACGTTCGAGGAGACGATCCCGGTGATCAACCGACTCGAAGTCGATCACACGGACCGGATCTGGGTGAGCGTGTCGGAGACCATTCCGGACGAGGATGAGAGACTCGACGTGTACTCGGCCGACGGGCGACTGCTCGGCGAACTGCGCGGGGTAGAGCTGCCTGATCTGTTCTTTGGAGATGGATATGCGGCGGTCCTCACGCGCGACGATCTCGAGGTGGAGCAAATCGTCATTCTGAGGCTCGTCGAGGAAGAGTAGTTGCGAGGCCGCCGCCGCGGCCGCTATCCTCAGGGTTCCCGAACATAACCCGAAATAGTGGAACTCGTGGCGGCGCGCATTTCTCCCGTACCCGATTGGGTCCCTGGCGACCTTCCCGGCTCGCCGGGCGTCTACCAGTTCGTCGACGCCCTCGGAAACCCGATCTACATCGGAAAGAGCGTCAACCTGCGCAGGCGGGTCCGCAGCTACTTCTACGGGGGTGGACCGAAGGATGCCCGGCTGCGCGACATGCTGCGGCTGGCGCGTGGTGTGACCGTGTCCGGCGCCGGCACGGACCTGGAGGCGTGCCTGGAAGAAGCAGCCGGAATCGCGCTTCACCGGCCGGCGTTCAATCGGGTGGGCAAGAACCGGTCGCGCGGCTGGTACGTCGAACTCGACTGGTCGGTTCCGTTCCCGCGGTTCAGGATCGTTCGGCGGACCCGGCGCGCGCGTGCTCAGTACATCGGCCCATTCCGTGGCCGCCGCGTTCCCGAAGACGCCGTGAAGTTGGTCGAGAAGATCTACCGCCTCCGCACCTGCCCCGGATCGATCCGCCCGGATCCTGATGGGTCTCCGTGCCTGCAGCACGGTATCGACCAGTGCAGCGCGCCCTGCGTCGGACTGATCGGCCTCGACGCGTACCGTCGCCAGATCGCGCGGGCGGCGCGCTCGCTCGTGGACGCCGCCGCGGCCGACGACGACATGCGGCTCCTCCGGACACGGCTTGCCGAGTTGCGCACAGACGGCTGGGCGTCGATCTCGCTGCGGCGGCGGCTGGAGTGGTTCGAGGAACTCGAGTCGTACCGGCACGGACTTCAGAGACCCACGATGGACGATTCCCGGCTCATCGTACTCCCGGCGGCGACGCCCGGACGTCGTGTCCTGGTCCCGGTAGCTCGTGGCCGCGTGCTCGACCGGACGACGATCG
>JAOTWC010000192.1 GCA_029863105.1 Gemmatimonadota bacterium
CGAAACCCTGGCTGGCCAGCTTGTTGATCTGTGGCACCGCCGTGTCCTTCTCCAGCACGGCCAGTGTCCACTCCGCATCCGTGAGATAGGGGCGCGGATCGCAGGGCCAGTCGTCGTCCGCGAAGTTCTCGGCGTCGAGATCCTGGTCGGTCAGCAGGCAGATGCGCATCGGTCTGGTCTCGTTGTTCAATCGTCAATCCGGAGCAGGAGTAGCTGTCCGCCCTCCGCGGCGAGCCCGAGCGACGGAACAGGTTTCGTGTGGGACTGCACGCTGAGAATCCAACTGCCCGGGCCGAAGTACTCGGAGGCATCCACGATCCCGCTCGTCTCCCAGTCGGTGAGAGGTTCTCCGCAGTCGGGCCCGCTCGGACAGTCAGGGTCGGTGACCCGGGCGATCATCGTGCCGGACGTGACCATCCGAGGTCCCGTCATGCGAAGCCTGAAGATTCCGGGCGTACGGTTCCAGGGAGAATTGGCCGGATCTTCCTGCAGCATGATCGTTCCATCCGGAAGCATGTCCCCGTTGTCCGGAGACGCCCATCCGTGGTCCGGTCCGGCAGACCGCGCGAGCAAGGTGAGCACGGCGCCTGCCGCAGGATCCGTCCGGTCGAAACCAACGTAGTAGAGCGAGCCCCACGGATCCGCCGGACCGGTGCGCGTGCTGTTGAGCACCCGCTCGTCACGACCCGTATCGAAGAACATCGCTCCGGGACCCTCCCCCGGCCGCTTGTCGTACCAGCCGTCTTCCGGGCGGACGAACTCGAACACGCCGATGGAATCCACATATGACTGGAGCACCCGCCCGTCGCGCTCGCGGGCAATCTCCGCCGGAACCGGTTTCCATTGTCCGATCGCGCTGTCCCCGACGACGAGGTCTCCCACGTTCCCCGACTCTCCCTGCTGCGGCGCGAACACATACAGCTGGCCGTTCCCCGACATCACCGCTTCGGGATCGCGGCCGACGAACATGTACAGCTCGGACACGCCGCGGCCGTCGCGTTCAGGCTGGGCGCTCGAGTCGTCGAAGTTCAGCAGCACGGTGGCCGAGTCGAAGCCCGGGATGACCGTCTGATTCTCGTGGGCATAGTGACCCATCCAGGGCATTTCGAGGACGGCGCCGGATTGCTCGATGGCGAGCTGCCGTCCCGAGTAATCGCGCTCCTCGCCGGTGAAGAAGTACCCGCGCGGGAAGCCCTCGACATCGTCTACCCAGGTGGCGGAGCACAGCACTTCGTAGCCCTCGGATCCATCGATGACGAACTCATGAGACAGAACGCGAGCCGACGGCGGAGCGATCCGCATCCTCGACACCCGCGCGAACCGGTAGTCGATCTCACCGTCCGCGCGGCGCACGCCGCTCAACTCGTGGTTCAGCAGCAGGTTCATCACGCCGTCGTCATCGCTCCACACCCCGATCCCGTCCGGCGTGGGGGCCAGCCGCTCATTGCTGCCCGGCAGAGGTTCGCCGACGGTGGCGAGCGGGGTTACGCGGACTCCCGGCACCGTTCCGGCCAGGTACGCCCCGGCGGCGGGGCCCGTGTCCTGGGGTTCGTTGGCCTGCGGTTCGCACGCTGCGAGGGCCAGCGCGGAAATGACGATGTGACGCATCGATCGATTCATCTGGTCGCTCAACCCGTTACGCGTTTGGCCGCTTCGATCGCCCGGGCGCGGATCTCGTCGTAGCCGTCGATCGTGCCTCCCTCCATCAGGATCTTTCCGTCGCAGATCGTCGTGTGAACGCAATGCCCGTTCGCCGCGTACACCGCATGGCTGTTCGGATCGTGAACCGGCGTCAACGTGACGTCCGTCATGTCGAGCAGGATCACGTCGGCCAGTGCGCCGACTTCCAGGCGCCCCGTCTCGGTCCAACCCATCCCGTCCGCACCTCCGCGCGTCGCGATATCCACCGTTTCCGCTGCCGGCATGCACATCGGATCGCCGCTCGCATGCTTCGCCATCAGCGAGGCGAATTTCATTTCCTCGAACATGTCGAGATTCGTGTTCGAAGCGGTGCCGTCAGTTGCTAGGGCGACGTTCACACCGACTTCCTTTGCGGTCGGGTAGTCGAACCATCCCCGGACGTCACGGCCCTGTCCACACGACAGCTTGAGGTTGCTCACCGGATTGTGGACCACGGTCGCGGGATGCCGCGCGAGCATTTCGAGCTCGTCGCGGTCGAGCCAGACCCCGTGCGCGATCGTCGTCGGCCGTTCCAGGATGCCGTGCCGTTCGATGTGGAATGCGGGTCGGAGGCCATATTCAGCGATGCACTCTTCTACCTCGCGCAGCGTCTCGGACACGTGAATTTGCAACGGCAGGTCATGGTCCGTGGCCAGCTGCGCACACCATTCGAGGTCCTCGGGCGTGACCGTGTACGGGGCGTGCGGAGAAAGGGCCAGCCGAACGCGGTCCGGAAAGTCGCCCGCTTCGTACATCGCGATCAACTCGACCGCTTCACCCTTCAGGTCGCCGAGGAAACCGCCACTGATCAGACCGGCCGAGACCGTCGCGCGAAGGCCCGCGTCGCCGATCGCACGCACCCCGCTGGGCACCTTCCAGTACATGTCGTTGAACAGCGTCGTCCCCGTGCGAATCATCTCCGCGCAGGCGAGACGCGTGCCCCAGTACACGTCTTCGTCGGTGAGTTTCCGCTCGGCGGGCCAGATACGCTCCTCGAGCCATTGCATCAGCGGCATATCGTCACCGTAGCCCCGGAACAGCGTCATCGCGGAATGCGTGTGCGCGTTGACGAGGCCCGGCATGGCGAGGCGATCGCTACCGTCGATGATGCGGTCGGCGTCTCCAGCGGGGACCTCGGGCCCCAGGTGAACGATGCGGTTCCCGGCGATCCCCACGTGTCCGAAGGACCCGTCGAGAAACATCACGTCACGTATCAGCAGGTCCATGGGGCGCTACTCCGCGCTCTCATTCGAGTGTGCCGGCTCCGCCGGAAGAGGCACCTCCTCGTTCCACACGTACCGGCCGAACCACTCCAGATTATGCCAGATGACGCCCAACCGCTGCTTCAGGCCGCTCGGACCGTGACCCCGGCCGGAATACTCGACGAACCGTGACTCGATACCGAGGTCGAGCAGCGCCTGGTAGAGTTCGTATGCGTTCAACACGGTGACGATAGGATCACCGTCCACGTGCTGAATCAAGGTCGGCGTCGTGGCTCCGGCGATGTGCGTCATGGGCGAGGCCTCGTCCCATGCGTCCGGGTCTTCGTGGGGAGACACGCCGAACGAGAAGATCTTCGTCGTGATGTTGGCGGGCTCCCACGCGTAGTGGGTCGGCCAGTCGGAGATGCCGGCTCCCACGGAGATCGCGGCGAACCGGTCGGTCGTCGCCGTCAGATAAGCGGATATGAACCCGCCGTAACTCCAGCCCATCACGCCGACGCGATCCGCGTCGATGAACCCCTTGCCGATCAGGTGTTCGACGCCGGCCAGCACGTCCATCGCGTCGCCACTGCCCAGCGTGCGATGGTGAGCTGTGCGAAATTCCGGCCCGTATCCGACCGATCCGCGGTAGTTGGGCATGAGAACGACGGCACCGCGCGCCAGCCATTGCTCCACGGGGTACAGCGTGCCGGCCACGAGAGTCGGCCGGGATACGTCGCGCGGACCTCCGTGGACGACGACCAGTAGCGGGTGCTGCGCCGCCGGATCGAAGTTCTCCGGGAGCCACAGGACGCCCTCGATCCGGAGGCCGTCAGACGCCTGCCACTGAATGACCTCGCGTGTCCCGAGCGGCCAGCGGGCCACCTGGGCTGTCGCGTTCGTCAACTGTCGCACTTCGGTCGCCGGCAGCTCTGTGACCATCACTTCGGCCATCGACGAGCGCGATTCACCGAGCAGTACGAGCTTCGTTCCGGAGTCGTCCATCGCGGCAGACCGGACGATCTCGGGCAGGCCGCCGACGCGGCCGATCTTCCCGCTCCGCGGGTCGAGCCGGTACACGTGCCGCAACGTGCCCTCGTCGGCCGTGAGCCAGATCCCGTGCTCATTCCACGCAAAGACGCTGGGGTCCGTAGCGAGCGAGTCGGTCACCAGACGGGCCTCTCCGCCGGCCGCCGGGATGATCAGCAATTCCCCCGGCAGGTTCGATACGGCCACGTCGAGGGCCGATTCGAACAGGATCTGCGAGCCGTCAGGTGACCAGACAGGCCCCCGATCCCATCCGGG
>JAOTWC010000191.1 GCA_029863105.1 Gemmatimonadota bacterium
GCATGCGGCGGGACGCACCGACGCGGGTGTGCATGCCGTCGGTCAGGAGATCAGCTTCGAGGCGCCGGCGCGATGGACGCCCGACGACCTGTTTCGGTCGCTGAGTGCCCTGCTGCCTGACGACGTGTCAATCCGGCGCCTGCGCCCCTCGAGCGCCGATTTCCACCCACGGTTCGATGCCACCGGCCGGCGCTACGAGTACTTCGTCGGCCCCCCGCGGACAGGTCCGCTCCGCCGCGACCGGGTCTGGGCGACGACGGACGTCCCCGACTGGACTCTGCTGTCGGAGGCCGCCTCCCTGCTCGTCGGCCCGGGGTCATTCGAGGCCCTGTCGAAGGCGGGCCAGCCGGAACTGGGCACGGAGTGCTCCATCGAACTGGCCGAGTGGACGCGCACGCCACTCGGCGACCTTAGATTCACCATCGTGGCGGATCGATTTCTCCACCGGATGGTACGGTACATCGTCGGAACCATGGTCGAGGTCGGCGCGGGTCGCAGGGACCTCGCCGGGTGGACTGCGCTGCTGCGGAACGGTTGTGCGCGGCCACCCGAGCCGGCTCCGGCCGGAGCACTCTATCTGACCGGTGTCCGTTACCCGGACGGATGGAATCGGGAGCCGGGCGTTCCGGGACTGTGGCCGATCGGGGCGGACGAGACAACCACGGAGAGCGTGTGAAAACCTGGGTCCGAGTATTCCTGGCGATCGCCTTTCCCCTGGGCATCGCAGCCGGTCTGGCCGTGGCCGTCAGTTCTGCCGCGGACGTCGGTGCGATTCCGAACGAGGCGTCGGCCGCCGCGGCGGTTGCGGCGCAGGACATTCCGGCCACCAGCCCCCGGCTCACGCCCATCGTAGCCGCCGCGCGCAGTGTGGCCCCGTCCGTCGTGAGCGTCACGGTTCTCCGGACGGTGCGGCAATCCTCTCGTCGCAGCTTGATGGAGGAGTTTTTCGGGAGGATTCCGAGACAGGCGGAACGTCAGGTCAGCGGACTCGGATCCGGCTTCGCGATCAACGACAATGGATTCGTGGTCACGAACGAGCACGTCGTGAGCGGGGCCGATTCGATCGTCGTGACGGATGCCCAGGGTCGGCGCCTGCGTGCCGAGCTCGTTGGCGCCGACGCCCTGACCGATATCGCCGTGCTCAAGGTGGAGGCCGGACGCATCCCCCCGGCGCCGCTGGGCACCAGTTCCGATCTGATGGTCGGCGAACCCGCGATAGCGATCGGCAATCCGCTCGGGTACTTCGTGGCCAACGGGGAGGCCACGGTGACGGCCGGCGTCATTTCGGGCGTGGCCCGAGACATCAGGGACAGCGACGATAACGGAAGCCTGTTCGCCGACATGATCCAGACCGACGCAGCGATCAACCCCGGAAACTCGGGAGGCGCCCTGGTCAACGCCGAGGGTCGCGTGATCGGTGTCAACTCGTCCATCCTGTCACGATCCGGCGGTTCGGAGGGCCTCGGGTTCGCGATCCCGATCGACCGGGCACTGCGGATCGCCGACGAGTTGAGAGACTTCGGGCGCATCCGGCGGCCATGGATCGGCGTCGATCCCGAAATCGTCGCCTCGGACACGACGCTGTTCTCGAGCACCAGAGTCCGCCGCGTGGCGCCGGGCTCGCCGGCGGAAGCTGCGGGTCTTGAAACAGGCGACGTACTTGTCGAGGTCGACGGCCGGCGCATCGACAGCCCGCTCGATCTGGACGTCGGCCTCCTCGATGCCGGGGTGGGCGCCACGGTGCGGGTGACGTATGAACGAGCCGGACGGGAAGCCACCACAACGCTGGCGGTCGTTGAGCTACCGTCTGAACAGGCCGCACGAATCGAGGTCCTCACCGGTCTGCAGCTGGTTACGGTGAACACGCAGATCGCCATTGAGCGGCGGCTTCCGCAGGAGATCGAGAGCGGCGCGCTGATCGTCGAAATCTCGCCCGAGAACAGCAGGTTCTCGGGCCTGGCGCGCGACGACGTGATCGTCGCGATCAACCGCCAGCGGATCCATACGGCGGAAGAGGCGGACGACCTCTTCCGGTCCTTTGCCGGGGGAAGTAGGATCTGGGCGACGGTCGTGCGCGACGGCCGCCTTATCAACACTCAGTCATTCTACGTGCGCTGACATGTGCTGCCCCGGAAGCCCGGTTTGAACTTACGGCCCACACGCTATCCGCATCCGCTCATCGACCGGTACGCATCGCCGGAGATGGCGGACGTGTTCTCTCCGCACCGCCAGGCGCTGTCGTGGCGGGACCTGTGGATCGCCCTGGCCGAAGTCGAGGCGGACCTCGGAGTCGCGATCCCCGACGGCGCACTCGAGCAGATGCGCACCGTGCGCGACGATGTCGACCTGGACCAGATCGCCATTTTGGAGGGACGCCTGCGCCACGACGTGATGGCGCACGTGCACCACTTCGGAGAGCAGGCGCCGCTGGCCCGCCCGTTCATCCACCTCGCTGCAACCAGCTGCTTCGTATCCGACAATGCCGGGCTGATCCAGCTCCGCGATGCGCTGGAGCTGCTCCGCGAGCGACTGGAGGCGGCGGCGGCGGAACTGGCCGGCTTCTGTCGCCGATGGGCCGGCACGCCGACCCTGGGTTACACACACTGGCAGGCGGCGCAGCCGACTACTGTCGGCAAGCGGGCTGCCATGTGGCTACAGGATCTGCTGCTGGACCTGCGGGCAGTGGACGGTCTGCTCGCCGACATGAAGTTCCGGGGGGCACGCGGCACGACGGGAACCGAGGCGAGCTTCGTGAAGCTGTTCGACGGAGACACCGACAAGGTCGACACCCTGAATGCCAGGCTGGCCGAACGGTTCGGTTTCACGGATACCTGGCCGATCGTCGGTCAGACCTACCCGCGCAAGTACGACCATCGCATCCTCTCGACGCTGGCCGGCATCGGAGCCAGCGCCGCGCGTTTCGGGCAGGACGTCCGGATTCTGCAGAGTTTCGGGGAAATCGAGGAGCCGTTCGGTGGCGATCAGGTGGGAAGCTCGGCGATGCCCTACAAGCGCAATCCGATGCGCTCCGAGCGTGTGTGCTCGCTCGCGCGACATTTGTGTACGCTGGAACTGGATGGAGCCTGGACCGCGTCCGTGCAGGGTCTGGAGCGAACGCTGGATGATTCGGCCGTGCGCCGGATCGCGCTGTCCGAGGCGTTCCTGACCGCCGACGCCATCCTGCTGATCCTGCGGAACGTGGCCGCCGGTCTCGTGGTGCACGAGGCAGTGATCGCGCGCAGGCTGCGAAGTGCGCTTCCCTTCCTCGTCGTCGAGGATGCGTTGATCGCGGGCGTCCGGCGGGGAGGTGACCGACAGGAACTGCACGAGCGGATCCAGCGACACGCCATGGAGGCTCGGGCCCGGCTGGACGATGGCGCCGAGGACAACGATTTCTTCGCACGAGTAGCCGCCGACGACGCGTTCGACCTGACGATGGCGGACCTGGAATCCCTGGCGGATCCCTCATCGTTGATCGGCCGGGCTGCGGAGCAGGTCGAGACGTTCCTGACCGCAGAAGTGGATCCGTGGCTCGAGGGATTCGAACCCACGACCGGTGACGACCTGAGGGTCTGAGCACCCTCTCCCGACGAAAGGACGGAATGGAGGCGATTCGAGAGACGAACCTGCCCTTTCCGCTCCTGCGGCAGGGAAAAGTTCGAGAGATGTACGACCTGGGCGATGACCTGCTCCTCGTCGCCAGCGATCGAATCAGCGCTTTCGATTGCATCCTGCCCCAACCGATACCCGACAAGGGTTCGGTGCTCACCCAGCTGTCGGCGCACTGGTTCGCTCGAACGGCCGCACTTGTCGGGAATCACTGCATCGCGGCAGATCCGCTCGAGATCATCGATCGTCATCCGGAGCTCGCGGAAACACGAGACATGTGGTGCGGACGTGGAATGCTGGTTCGTCGGGCGACACCGTTTCCGGTGGAGTGTGTGGTGCGGGGCTATATCACGGGTTCCGCGTGGAAGGAGTACAGGACCGCGGGTACGCTGGCGGGCGAGCGGCTTCCCGATGGCCTTCTCGAGGCACAGAAACTGGACCCGCCGATCTTCTCGCCCGCGACGAAAGCCGAGGAGGGCCACGACGAGAACATCACGTTTGACGAGATGAAGCGGTTGCTGGGGGTTCGGGCCGCCGAACAGCTGCGCGACCTCAGCCTCGCGCTCTACACCAAAGCC
>JAOTWC010000193.1 GCA_029863105.1 Gemmatimonadota bacterium
CGGCTTGGCGGCCGGGCGGCGGTCGGTCTGCCGGTCGTGCTGCGGGGCCTTCCACAGGCGGACGGAACCGTTCCCCGTTGGACCGGGCGATCCGGGCCGGACGGGCGCGCCACGATCCGCGTTCCGGCGGGCACCGGCATCCGGACCTACTCGTTTCTGATTGATGTGGATGGCGTGCAACTGACCGGCCGACGCACGGTAACCCTGATCACGACGGCGGCCGAGCCCTCCGGTCTGTTCACCCCGGTAGCCCCGGTGCCCATCGATGCGGCGTCGTTGGATCTCGATGTCGGTGTGCAGGATGAATACGGAAACCCGGTGGCCGGCCTGGCGATTGCGATCGTCCGGGAATCGGACGGCTTGGAACTGGCTCGCGGCACGACGGGGGTGGATGGTCGCGCAGCGGCTTCCTTCTCGACGGCGTTGGTCGCCGGCGAAGTTTCGCTCGACGTCCGATCCGGGCTCGGTACCGTAGGTACGATCTCCCTGCAGGGAGACGAGCGACCGGCGGCGGTGACGTTCGTTGCGGGGACGTCGCAGGCCGCTTTGCCGGATCGTCGGTTGGCCGAGCCCGTCGTGGTCGCGGTGACGGACGAGGCCGGTGATCCGGTCGCGGGTACACTCGTCGTGTTCGACGTCTCCAACGGCAAGCCCGATGATCCGGCCGGTCGAACCGATGCGGAAGGCCGGGCTGTCGTGCGCGTCACGGCGGGCAGTGACGATTCGCAGCCGGTCGGCATACGAGCGGCTGCGGGGTCCGTCGCCGGCACGTTGAACGTCCCGATTCGGACACGAGCGCTGCTCGCCGCGGAGGCCCTGGCGCGGGGTGACCGGTTCCTGGGGGTCGGGAATGCGGCGGCGGCGATCGCGGCGTACGGCGACGTGATCGCCATTGAGCCGGAAAACCGCGACGCCTGGATAGGTCTCGGTCGGGCGCGGGCGGCGCTCGGCGAGCGGGAGGAGGCGCTGTTTGCCTTCAACCAGGCGCTTCTGATCGATCCGCAGAGTGCGGTGGCCCTGCAGGGCAGGGACGCGAATGCGCCGCGCCGTCCCCTGTTCGAACTGGATGCCTGGGGTGGCAAGACCGAGGATAACGCGCGCGACGCGGGCATCCGGTCGGCAGAGGTTCGAGTCTATCCGACGCCCGAAATCATCGTGCACTTCACGTTCGATAATGCGCTGAATCTGCGGCATCCGTATCTGACGAGAGGCGAGGCCGATCTGAAGGGCTATTTCGGCGGCGTCGGATTGCACTGGGGGGGGAAGCGCCAACTGACCTCGAGCTTCGAGTTCGGGAAACGTGAATCGCCGCCCGTCGTCCTGGGGAGCATCGGGACGAACCAGAACAGTTTCACGTTCACGCAGGACATCCGGATGACCGGCGGGTCGGGGGTCAGCTTCGGCGGCTGGTACGGCCGGTGGTTCGACCAGGACGACTGGAGCACGTTCGCCGAGGGCCGGTTTGCGGCAGGGTCCGGGTTGGTGATCATTCCTTCGGTATCGTACGGAGACCATGCGGGTTCGAACGTCATCGGCGTCGACGAATCCACCCGCCGGGCGAAGGAAAAAGAACTGCGCGGCGGGGTTCGACTCCGCTACGAATCCGCCTCCGGTTGGGGCATCGAGCCGGGCGTCGCGGTGGGTGCGGTCACGAGCGACACGCCGGAACTCGACGGGTCCTTGTTCGATGCGACCGCGCGAGTGTGGGCTTCGCTCGGACAGGCCCGAATCCAGGGATACGTCCGCCGGCAATCGCCGCCGGGAACTCCTTCGTTCTGGACGGTCGCGATCGGGCTCGGCTTCTCGATTCAGGAGCGATAGCCGGCCACTGGCCGGTCCAGGTCCTTCTGCTTGCCTTTTGTCAGACCCTTCGGCTATGATTCCGATCGTGAGTTTCGGGTTTTATTCGGGTTATCAGAGGGCCGATGGCACACGTCAATGCGCTGGAAACACTCGAACGTGATATCGAGAGAATCGGGGTCCGGCCGTCCTCATCGGACGCATCGCTTGTTGTCCCGACGGGCCTGCAGATCCTCGATGATCTGTTGCCGAACGGTGGATTGCCTCGCGGGCGAATCGTAGAGTGGTCGGGTCCTGCGTCGTGCGGTAAGACGGCCGTGTTGCGGGCGAGCCTGGAACGCCTGCGCGAGAATGGGGAGTCCGTCGCGCTGATCGACGGCTCGGGGGCGCTGTACGCGCCCGACTGGGCCCGGTTGGTTCCCGGCGAAGGAGAGTTCTGGGTCGTGCGCCCGGATTCGGCGTCCGAGGCCACCTGGTGCGCCGATATGCTGCTACGAAGCGGTGCATTCGGTGCGGTAGCGCTACGGATCGCCGAACCCGCCACCACGCCGCTCGGCCGCGGAACTTCCGTTCGATTGCAGCGCCTCGCGGAAGAAGCCGCCGCCGTGTTCGTCACGGTGGGGCAGGTTGCCGTCGCCGCGCTTAGGCTCGGGTTTCGTCCCGGTCATATCGAGCCGTTGAGGAACACGGGGTTCGGCCCTTTTCTGCCGTCGGTACGGCCCGTGTGGGTCAGCGTCGGGAAACGCGGGACCACCGAAGTCCCGGTGCTGTGTCCTGTCCCACCCCGACGATGTCTCCCCGTGACGCGGGATCGTAAAGGGCCGCTGTGACCCGGCTGCGGCCGGCCCGAATCGCGACGGTTCGAGTGGACTCCGAGGTCGCGGATGAAGCCTACCATCTTGCCGTCGCGCTGCTCGCGGGTTCGCCTCGGGTGGCCATCGTTGATCGTGGGTGGTGTCGCGTCGACGCACGGGGGTGGAGTCGGCGAGGGGGAGAGCCTGCGCTGGCGGACACGTTGCGACGGGCGGCGGAGCAGGCGGGCTATCCCAGCGTCCGCATCGGAGTGGCAGATACCGCTGTAGTGGCGGATGCGGCTGCGATGGTGATCGGCGAGTCCGGAACCCGGATCGTCGACTCGGGTGGCGGACGCGAGTTTCTCTCATCTCTTCCGCTGTCGATGATCCCACTTTCTGATGAACTGATCCAGACGTTTCACGCCCTCGGTTTCCGGCGGGTGGAGGACATCGCCGCTCGGGATGTCAGTGAATTCGAAGCACGGTTCGGTCCCGATGGCGTGCGAGCCCACCAATGGGCCCAGGGGTTCGACGACGAGGTGTTTCGGGCCTTCGACACGGTCGAGGCGCCCGAAACGGCTCTCGAGCTGGACCCTCCGGCCGAAACGCTGGAGCCACTCCTGTTCGTGCTGCGGCATCTGCTCGCCCGTACCTGTGCCGACCTGGCAAGCGCAGGCCTGTGTGCCGCCCGGCTCGAACTGGATCTGCGGGGACGCGACGGAACGGAGACCGCCGTAGCCGTGCCGGCCCGGCCCACCAGACAGGAAAGGCTCCTGTATGACCTCTGTCGTGCGGCACTTGAACGAGCAGCGGGATTGGCGGGTCGGCTCACGGCGCCCGTAATCGAAGTCGTACTCCGGATCCCCCGAACGGCCCCTCCCGATGCACGCCAGGAGGATCTGTTCACGCGCCGCTGGCGGGATCCGATGGCTGCTGCTGCTGCGCTGTCGCGCCTCAACGTGCGATTGGGTGCGGGTGGCGTCGTGCGACCTTCGATTCGCCTCGATCATCGTCCCGAATCGCGCAGCGTGTGGGAGCCGGCTGAGATCGGCTATGGAAGCTGCATGAACGAGGCGGTGGAATCGCCCGACGGTGCGATTGCCGACGTTTTGCACCTGCTGCCCGAGCCGTTGCCGCTACAGGTTTGGATGGAAGAAAGCCGGCCTGCCGAGATATGGGGCGATGCCGGTCACCACGAACTCATTGCTGCGGAAGGCCCGGAGCGTTTGTCAGGTGACTGGTGGAAGGATCCGTACCATCGTGAGTACTTCCGCGTCTGTACCCGGGACGGCAGCCTGTTGTGGTTGTTCCGCGAGTATCGGCCGTCCGGCGACTTCCGTTGGTGGCTTCACGGCTGGTGGGACTAGCCGGTACACCTACGTCTCGCGTGCTTCCAACTGTCTCCGGAACGACTCGGCTTCGGCGAGCACCGCCAGCTGTCCTTCCTGGCGCGCCACATCTTCCTGCAGCTCGGCTACTCTGGATTGTAGTTCCGTGAGCTCCTCACGGGCGCCGCCGCGCATCGCCTCGACGATGTCCTTCACCATCGGCCGCAGCACGAAATGCGCGGC
>JAOTWC010000194.1 GCA_029863105.1 Gemmatimonadota bacterium
GTGAACCGCTACGCGGCGGTTGGCGAGCGCGTTCGCATCCTGCCGAACCACTCCTGTCTCGCGGTCGCTTGTTTCGACGAGTTCCAAGTCGTTCGGGGAGAAGAGGTTCTCGATCGCTGGAAGATCTGGCGGGGTCGCTGATTTCGTGGCACGCGAGGTGCAGCGGGTTCCGTTGAATCGAGCGTAGTGACCCGGTTTGGCCGATAGCGGAGGACCGCGCACCGTGGAGCGCAGCGAAAACAGCTGGTTGTACAGTACCGTATTCATCGGTGCCGTGGCTGTCGTCACGGTCGGTTTGGCCTCGTTGGCATGGATCACCGCGGATCGAACGTGGGGTCTGGCTGGGGCGGTCCTTGGTGTGTATCTCCTGCATCTGATGAGCCTGCGGTTCATCGTGGTCGGCCAGGCGGACAACCGCGCCAGCCTGGATGCGCAATGGAAGCTGCTCCAGTTGCTGGTCGATCCGAATGCGATCGAAACAGGCGAGGGAGTGCCCTATGCGGCCGCGGGTCGAGCTGCACAGAAGAAAGCGCAGCCGGCCGGCGGAAGCCGACAGGCCATGCCTGGTGGAAATGGCGATGGTCCCGAAGCGGGGGGGCTGGAGGCCGGCCACCGGATTCCGACGCCCCGACACTTCGCTCTGGGCACCGTGGCCCTGATTCGAGACCTGCTCACGCCCGCGCAGGTAGCCCATATTCTGATCGAGCAGCGGCAGCAGCCCGATGAGCGGTTTGCCGCCATTGCCGTGGATCTCGGGCTACTGACCGAAGAACAGCGAGAGGAACTTCTGCTCGCACAGCAGGAGGGGCTGTTCACCGACGAAGAGATGCGAGAGGCCCGGCAGCGGCTCAGCGAGTTCAGAAAGGCTACGGCGCGCGCCCTGGCCACGCGCGAGTAGCAGGATCTCTCCCGGTCAACTCTCTTCCGACCAGCGTCCGATCCGGGACAGTCTCTGCACGGCCAGCTGATACGGGATCAGGGTCCCGGCCAGGCAGAGAATCGCCGTCAGCCCCGCCGCCAGCAAGAATTCCCCCGACGATGCGGATCGAGGTTCCCGTCCGGGAAGTCCGCTGACGAGAAACCCGCGGAGGGACCAGATCTGGGCCAGCGTAACCAGCCCCAGCGTCACGAGCGCACCGAGCATGAACAGCAGCCCTCCGAGCGACGTCGGGATCTGCGCGGCATTCTCGGACTCGAACTGGGGATAGAGCACGCCCCACGCAAGCGCCTGGGCGGTAAAGGCACACCCGAGCCCGACAATCGCCAGCAGGTTGAGCGTGAACAGCCCGCGCGGGGCTCCGAGTAAAACCCCCGTGGTGCTGCTCAGCACGAGGGCCAGACCCGTGAGCGGCACGACTCCTATTCGGAACTTGGAGGCCAGAAGCGTTCCGGCATCGACCGGCGCGGAACACAAGAGCCACAGCGTCCGGCCTTCGAGGCTGAGCATCGGGAAGACGAACCGGGCAGCGATGGCCGCGAGCACAAAGCCCGTGAGCGCCAGGTTGAGGAACAGGATCAGGGTCACCAGGTACCGGCTGATCATCGTGCCCGTGCTCAACGGGAGAATCCGCATATTGTACACGTAAACAACGACGAGCACCGCGAGGATGATCAACTGGGACCACTGTGTCGGATCCCGGAAGAAGATCCGCACGTCTTTCAGCATGAGTTCCCGGCGCTGGACGCCGAACGGAGCCAGCGCCCATTCCAGCCATCGCCATCCGGCGTGACGGCGGACCACGTTTTCATTGCCTTCCTGCGCCTTCGTAAAGCAGCCCGGGTAGAGCCGATGGTGGAGCGCGGCACCGGCGACGAACGCCGCGGCCGCTGTACTCCACAGAAGAAGCAGGTCAAATGGATCGAACGAGCCGGACAGGCTGCCCATGAGCGCCTCCGCACCCCAGCCGGACGGCAGCCACGGGCTGGCGGGCCCCTGCAAGGCAGCGAGAAAATCGACGAGATTGCGGAACGTCTCAGGGTTCAGCAGGCGCTCGGGTCTGAGAGCTCGCAGCACGAACACGAGCAGTGCGGCGGCGGTGAGACCAGTCACGGCGAGAATGTCGCGCGATCGGCGTGCCGGAAACACGCGGACGAGCAACAGCGTCGACGCGCTGCCGATCGCTGCCGGGATGAGCAGAAACGGGATGAGCGTGACGATCACGGCGACGAGGAACCAGAGTCCTCCACCGTACACACGCGCATAGGCTGCGAGGACCGGCACAAGGATGAGCAGGACCATCCACGACGAACTCGCCGTCGTTTCCAGCAGCCGCGCCGTGTACAGGCTCAGCCAGTCCACCGGGGCCGAGCGCACGGCGGAAAGATCCCGCGCCAGAAAGAAGCTGGACAGCGAGGCGATCAGATTCGACAGCAACAGGATCCCCAGAAACAGCAACAGACCCAGACCGAGCAGGCGGGCGGCAAGCAGCGGACCGATCTCTTCCACCCCCCGCAGCGTGCTCAGCAACCGGGCCACGGCCACGTAGATGAACGGCCAGGCCGCGGCTCCGATGCCGATCAGGACCAGAACACGACCGACGCGCCCCTTCGAACCGCGCCGGCGACACGCTGCCAGGAGCTTGGGCCGCAGCAGTACGGCCAGTTCGGACAGAACTCCCACCTTCACGCCTTCAACACCCGGTCGATCTCGGCGTCCGATGCGCCACGCGTGATCCGGAGGAACACTTCTTCCAACCCGCCGTCCTCCGACGCCGCAGCCCGCCGGAGATCGTCCATTGTCCCGCCCGCCACCACCCGACCGTGGTCGATTACCGCCAGACGATCGCACAGCGTCTCGGCAAGCTCGAGCGTATGTGTGGAGACGAGGGCGGTCCCGCCCCCGTCGGCATAGGAGCGCAGCAGATCCTTGAGGAGACGGGCTGAGCGCGGATCCAATCCGACCATGGGCTCGTCGATCACGAGCACCTCAGGCTGATGCACGAGTGCCGACGAGATGATCAGCTTCTGTCGCATGCCATGGCTGTAGGACTCGACCAGTTGATCGCGCCAGGCGAGCAGGTCCCACAGGCCGAGAAGCTCGTCGATGCGGTGCTCCACCTCGGGTCCTGCCAGGCCGTACAAGCCCGCCGCAAATCGGAGCAGTTCAGCACCCGTGAGTTTCTCGTAGACAAATGGACGGTCTGGCACGAACCCGAGGACGCGACGGGCCGCCATCGGCTCCCGCACAATGTCATGTCCTGCAATGCGCACGGAACCGCCATCCGGCTCCAGAATCCCCGCGATCATCCGCAGGGTGGTCGTCTTCCCTGCTCCGTTGGGGCCCAGCAGACCGAAGATCGCCCCGCCGCGTATCTCGAGGTCGATTGAGTCCACGGCGGTGAACTCGCCGTACCGCTTCGTGAGTTGCGTCAGTGAGATCATTCGTCGATCGATTCATTGCGGAAGAATGCCAGCTCGAACGCCGTGCGCCGCAGGCGCAAGGCGCCGGGTAGATCGGCCTCCAGTATCCGGCCGTCCTCGTCCACCCAGGTGGGCGCCGCCGTGCCGCCAACTTCCTCGACCCACCAGGCGTTCACCGTGTCGCGGCCCGCGATGAACCACTCACCTGACTCGGGGTCTGTATCGGCGCTGTCAGCAAACACCCGGACGGACGCTCCTCTGCTTCTCACATCGACTTCGCGGAGCGTGCCGCTGATCGGATCGAACAGTGTGAGGCGACGGATCTCGCCGTCCGCCGCTCCCCCCGACGCGGCGAAGCGCAGGGGCCAGCTCGCCGCTATCTGCAAGCCCTCGGCCGCCGGCAGTCGAATGCCTTCCGGGTCGCCTGACGACCGCCAGTCTAGGGAATCTCCTCTCACGGCCGCCCAAATGAGCACGGTGTCCGATCCGCGCACGATCGACCGGGACAGGCTGTCGAGTTCGACCCGCGCGTCGAGCCAGGTCTGGCCCCGCGTTTCGACGTGCCCTGCTTCTCCGAGCCCTGGCAGCCGAACGTCGTACTGTTCTCGGATCAGGAAGCCGGATCTGCCCGCCAGCGTATCGAATTCGATGCTCGCCCAACCCGCCGCCTGCAGGCCGCTGTCGATGAAATAGTAGGCGACACCGGGCGGAAGCGTCGCCGCACCCAGAGCGAGGCGCTCTGCCGCCGGGCGGAACAGCTCACGCCGCGCATTCCACGCGATCACGCCCACCCAGACGCACAGA
>JAOTWC010000195.1 GCA_029863105.1 Gemmatimonadota bacterium
AGGGCCGTGCTCCGCTCGGAGGATGCAGGTGCCTCAGAGTCTCCTCGAGTCGTCTGTCGCCCAAAGCCGCTACTCCGCAGTCGTCGGATCAATCACCGTCGTGACCGCAGAGATCGAATTAGCTGGAAATCCTCCCTGCTCGGCGTGCGCCCTGACCGTCCCCTCGTCCGGGGCGATATATACGCAATAGATCTTGTCTGCGGTCACATAGCTGTGGAGCCACTGAATCTGCGGTCCCAAATCGCTGAGGACTCCACATGACTTCTGCGAGATTGCCTGCAGTTCCGACTGCGTAAGACTGCCCGCTCCCGGGATTTCCCGCTCGATCACGAACTTAGGCATCTGCCCTCCTGTGCTGGTCATGGATTGAGCTCGCTGTCCGCCGCCCGTCTGCGCGGCCACATTCTAGGTACCCTGCTGACGTAGCGGTCATACTCGTCCCCGAACCTACGACGAAGCGTCGGTTCCTCATACGACATGATGAACGCATAGACGACGAATGCGAAAACCGTCGCATATCCGAGCACCGGCAAGGATTCGTAGAACAGTGCGACTCCAAGCAGAACGAGTTCTGCTCCGATATACATCGGGTTCCGCACGAACGCGTAGGGCCCCGACACGACGAGGCGGCGAGGAGGATCAAACGGGGCGGGCGTACCCTTGCCCACTGCCGCGAACGTGGCCACACACCACAGGGCCAGGGCGGCGCCCGCCGCACCAACGACCATGCCGACGATCTGAACGGCGCCCATCGCTGCCGGTCCGGTCATGCCAGCTGACTCGAGTATCTGAGTGGGAACAAAGATGAGAAGCAGGCCGATGAAGATTGCCGCATACGTGATCGCGCGGGCAAAGACGAACATGCTCTCTTAGCCGTGTGCCGCGTACCCGCGGAGGCGGTTGTAGTGCATCCGCTGCTCGTCCGTGAGGATCGGCAGCAGCTTCAGGTGCGCCTTGAGGTGACTGGCTCGGAGGCTGGCCCGGTGGACCGCGAGCGCCGCGAGTATCTCATCGAGGGTGTCCTCCGTGATCGTCCGATCGGCGAACTCCCGGTCCAGTCGGCGCTCGAGCTCGACGATGTGTGCGCCCTGTTCCCGGGCCGTCGCGATCATCGCATCGAACACGGTCTGAACCATCCTCTCCTGGTCGGAGGTCAGGTTCAGTTCCGACTTCATCTCCAGCACGTGCTTGGGTCCGGGGAGACCATTGAGCTCCGCCGGCAGGGCCAGGGTCATTCCTCTCCCCTCGAGCAGGCCTTCGATTTCTTCGGCTGATAGCGCCTTGATGTCGCGGGCCTCGTCCCCGGCGTACGGAGACACGTGCTCATGATCCTGGGCCACTGCCCGGTCCGGCGTCAGAAGGAGGCAGGCGGTGAGCAGCAATAAGGTCCGGCGTGTCGAGTGTTTCATCTTTTCCCCGTTGGAATCGAAAGCCTGTGCAGCTTCATCATGTGCCACATCGTCCAAGAACGTAGATGACCCACGGGGAGATTCGAGTTTCGCTGACCCACGTTCTTGGATCCGATGATCGGCCTAGCGGACGATGCGTCTCCAGTACATCAAGGCCGGCGGCGGCATACAGGTCCCGATAGTCGGAGTCCGTCCACATGACGTCTTCTACGGGCCGTCGGTCCTCGACATCGAGCATTCCTATGCGCACCCGATTACCGCTCCGCGCGGACCTGTTCTCGGGAAAATCTTTCGTGGAGAACGACGCCCATTCATTCAGGTAGATATCGGGCGACGATACGAGGTTGATCAGCCGGCCGTGGTGCGACAGCAGTTGTCCGAGGTCGCTGAACAGGCGGAGCCTGTTCTCTCGCACCGGGATGTTGTCGAACGTGAACGTGCTCAGTACGAGATCGAACCGGGTGCCCGCGAGATCGCTCAGGTCTCCGTCCGGCACCAGACGGTAGTCCCCTCCGGGATCGCGCGCCCGGGCACGCGCAAGCATGGGTGCGGAGATGTCCACGCCCACCACACTGTAACCTAGTTCCTGCAGAAACCGACTCGATCGGCCAGCGCCACAGCCGAAGTCCAGCGCGGCGCGGCCGGAGGTGTGGCGCTCGATGACCGCCGGCAGATCGCGGAAGGCCAGGTAGTACGTACCGGGATACTCGAGCCTTGCGTAGGATTCCGCTCGCTCGTCGTCGGCGTACACGTTCCGGAAGTCATGAATCATCGTACGTCCCGGAAGAAACCAGGCTCAGCGGATTCCCGTGTCGAAACTGACCGTCACGGGGGTGAACACGCCCTTCTTTACGATGACGTCGACATCCTCCGCGACCGGGAAGGGATCCCCGGACTCGGGGTCGAGCACGTAGAACCCGGGGTGCAGACCGACCCGGAATCGCCCGTCATCGCCGGACCGGATGCGCGTAACCGGTTCGCCCTCAGGAGTCCGCACGTGGATCCACGCCTGGTGCGGGAGATCGGGGCAGGGATTCTCCACGCTCTGGACAGGACACTGCGGGCCGAGCAGCACGAGTCCTTCGATACCCTGGGCGGCATCCGGCCCAAGCGCATCGCTCGTTCCGCATGCGGTCAGCCCCGCGAGAACCGCGACCCCGAGCACGCGGATAATCTTGTTGGGTCTTCGCATCTCCGTGTCTCCTTCTCCCCTCAAAGTGCCGAGGCCGTCAGCCGTGGGTTCCGGGAGTTACCATATGGCGCTCATAGTCGACGACGAGCGCCCGTTGTCCCCGCACGTTGACGCGGTGGCCTTCCGCGACCAACGTGTCACGCTGGCCTTCCACCCCTCCCGCCCCCGGTCACCGGCTGCCTCCCAATCCGAAGAAGACGAGCAAAAATCCGTACAGCCCGACGATGGGTCCGTTCACGAAGATGATCAGGAACCCAACCCACCTCGGGCTACGCCTGGCCCTTCGAATGCCGTATCCCAGGGCCACCGCGGCGAGCAGGAGAACCAACGCCTTCGGCCAGAAGGTGGCTGAGGGCAGCCAGGGAATCGATCCAGATTCGTCCGCCAGAATTCCGGCGGGGCCCGCCAGCAGGGCCAGCACTGCGGCCGACCAGGACCCGGCGTTGCGGTCAGCTTGGTCCATCCGGTGACTCCTCCGCCTCCGGCCGCAGCTCCTACGGCCAGATGCCTCGCTTCAGCGTCACGTCGGCGACCCGCCTCACGGCGAGAATCAAGGCTGCCGTGCGCAGGTCGATTTCCTGTACGGGGTCGTCTCCCCGCCCATTCTGCCTTCGTGTCGCCCGGATCTCCACGAGCGATCCGTTGACCGTTTCCTGCATGTCGATGACCGAGTCGGTGGCTCGAACCATCCTGGTGAGCAGCCGGGCGTTGACGTCTTCCTCATCCCACTGCTCGTTCTCGATGTTCTGCACCCACTCGAAGTAGCTCACCGTGACACCGCCGGCGTTCGCCAGAATGTCCGGCAGCACGGGTATGCCTTTCGCGAACAGGATGCGATCGGCTGCCGGGGTCGTGGGGCCGTTGGCAGCCTCGGCAACCAGGCGCGCCTTCACCTGGTCCGCGTTGTCGCCCCGAATCTGATTCTCCAGAGCGGCAGGAATGAGAACATCGCACTCGAGCGCCAGCAGCTCCTCGTTGCTGATCTCTTTCGTGCCCGGGAGCCCGACGACGCTGCCCGTCTCCTCTTTGCGGGCGACCGCCGCGGCCGGGTCGAATCCTTTCGGGTTGTAGATGCCGCCGCGCGAGTCGCTGGCCGCGACGATCGTGGCTCCCTGCTCGGCAAACAGCAGGGCAGCGATCGAGCCGGCGTTGCCGAATCCCTGCACGGCTACCGTGGCGCCATCGACCGATTCCAGCCCATCCACGAGACCCCGGGACAGCGCCCGCTGCACGCAGAACAGGCAGCCGCGTGACGTCGCTTCGTTGCGCCCGTACGACCCGCCCATCTCCACCGGCTTTCCGGTCACGACCGGAGTGTTGTTGAGACCCGGGTGCATCATCGCGTAGGTGTCGAACACCCACGCCATCGTCTCTGCGCTCGTGTTGACGTCCGGGGCAGGGATGTCGGTGTGTGGGCCGATCGCGTCGCCCAACTCCGCGATGTACCTCCGGGTGATCATCCGAAGGTCGTCCTTCGTCAGGTTCTTGGGGTTGCAGACCACGCCTCCCTTGGCACCCCCGAACGGGACGTTCATCACGGCGC
>JAOTWC010000196.1 GCA_029863105.1 Gemmatimonadota bacterium
CCCCCGAGGTCGGGATGCTTGGTGACGACAAAGCTGCCGTCGGCGGAGGCCTCGATGATTGGATAGCCGGGAGCGAGCAGGTCAACGCCGCGCCAGTCGAACAGCGTATTTCCACCCGTCGCCTGGGCGCCGCATTCGTTGATGTGACCGGCTGCCACGCCCGCCGCTAGTTTGTCCCAATCGTCGGCGCCCCAGCCGAATTCGTGCGCCAGGGCTGCATAGGTGAGAGCGGTATCCGTCGATCTGCCGGTAATCACGATGTCAGCGTCTCCCTGGAGAGCGCTCCGAATCGGCTCCGCCCCGATGTAGGCGTTGGCACTGTAGACACGGTCGCGGATCGTGGACAACGGTTCTCCCGTTTCCATGTTCTGCAGCTCATGGCCAGCGGCCAGCAACTCATCCAGTCGGTCCATCAGCCCGTCGCCGTGAACGGTCGCAATCCGCATCGGGCGTCCGGTCCGCACGTCGGATAGTCCCGCCAGGAGTGCTTCCCGGCAGGCATCCGGATTGACGCCTCCCGCATTCGTGAGCACGCGGATTCCGCCTTCGATCAACTCGGGGGCCAGTTCGAGCATCAGCGGGACGAAGTCGCGGGCATAACCGGCCGACGGGTCGCGCTGTCGCTGCTTCTGCAGAATCGACATCGTGATTTCGGCCAGGTAGTCGAGCATCAGGTAGTCGATCGGGCCGTGGCGCACCTGGAGCTTCGGAGCCTCCTGCCAGTCCCCCCAGAACCCCTGCCCCGAGGCAACGCGAACGATCTCAGGCATGGGCGCTCGGCGGAAGATGGAACGTGCCGATGTGCGGGCCGGGATTTTCCAGAGCGCACCGCAGGGCGAGATCCAACACGTCCCTCGTGTCTTCCGGGTATATCACCGCGTCGACGAACCCACGAGCTGCGGCATAGCGCGCATCGAGTTGGCGGTCGTACTCCGCGCGCGTCTGCTCGATGGCCTCGGCCGTCTCCGAGTCCAGTTCCTCTCCCACGGCGCGGGCTTCCTCGATTCGCCTCCCATGGACGGCCTGCACGGCCGACTCGCCCTCCATTACGCCCATGCGCCCGGTCGGCCAGCTGAACATGAAGTCAGGGTCGAATCCCTGGCCGGCCATCGCATAATACCCCGCGCCACTGGCGTGGTTTGTGGTCAGCACGAGCTTCGGTACGCGCGCTGTCGCCATCGACTCCACCATGCGGGCGCCGGCCCGGATGATGCCCGAGTGCTCCGCCTCGACTCCAACCATGAACCCGCTGACGTCTTGCACGAACAGCATCGGCATCCGTTGCCGGTCACACATGTCCATGAAATACGCCACCTTCTCCGCACTGTCCGCGTAGATGATCCCACCGAACTTCGGCGGGCCGCCGCCTTCCGGTTTGAACATCGCCCTGCGGTTGGCGATGACGCCGACGCGGCGACCACGCAGGCGGGCGACCGTGGTCAGCATTTCCGGCGCATATCCTGCCTGGAATTCGTCGAATCGGCCCTCGTCGAGAATCGTATCCAGCAGATCCCGTATCTCGTACGGCTGCCGATGATCGTCCGGCAGAATGTCATACGCGTCGGTTGCCGGGCGCGCCGGCTCCCGCGGTTCATCGTCCGGTGCGGGGACGGTCGAGGGAGGAACGTCCGCCAGCAGGTCCCGCAGCTTCGCCAGGCAGGTCTCGTCGTCCGGCACCTCGTAGTGCGCCACGCCGGAAATTCGATTGTGCGTGCTGGCGCC
This sequence comes from Gemmatimonadota bacterium, assembly GCA_029863105.1. GTDB lineage: Bacteria > Gemmatimonadota > Gemmatimonadetes > Palauibacterales > Palauibacteraceae > JARFPW01. Next base: position 1,723 of record JAOTWC010000196.1, read on the forward strand.
GCCTAGCGTCTCCCCATCCACATCCTGTCCCGTGGCTCCCTTCACGAGATTGGGTCCGCCAAGACCCATGAAGCTCGTTCCTTCCACCATCACGATGACGTCCGACAACGCCGGCAGGTAGGCACCGCCCGCGATGCATTGCCCCATCACGGCAGCCAGCTGCGGGACGTGGAGATAATGCCGCATGATCGAGTTGTAGTAGAAGATGCGGCTCGCGCCGTACTTTCCGGGGAACACGCCTCCCTGGTACGGGAGGTTCACGCCCGCCGAATCCACCAGATAGAGAATCGGGACGTGGCACCTCATGGCGATTTCCTGCGCCCGCAGAATCTTGGTGATCGTCTCGGGCCACCAGCTGCCGGCCTTGACCGTCGCGTCGTTGGCCACGATCACCGCGACGCGCCCTCCGACCTCCCCAATTCCTGTGATGACGCCAGCTGCCGGCGCCTGCCCGTCATACTGGTCACTCGCCACGAGCAGCCCGATCTCGACGAATCCGCCGCCCGGATCGATCAGCATCTCCACTCGCTCGCGGGCGGTGAGCTTGCCCTTCGCGTGCTCCCGGTCAGCGCGCTCAGGACCTCCCCCGAGCCTGACTTCGGCTTCGAGCCGCCGCACCTCTTCGGCCAACCGGGCCATCCGCGAGGTACGGGAAGTCATTCTCCCGACCGTCCCGCTCCGCGATCGTGATACCAGGTCTGGATGTACTCCACGGCATCGGTGGTGGCGGTGCCGGGGCCGAACAGGCGACCTACGCCCCTGCTCCGCAGCGTCTCGGCGTCCTCTGCGGGAATGATGCCGCCGCCGGTAATCAGCACGTCCGCCATTCCGTTCTCATGCAGGAGATCTACCACGCGCGGAAACAGCGTCATGTGAGCACCCGACAGCACGGAGAGGGCGACAACGTCGACGTCCTCCTGGACCGCCGTCGCCGCGATCTTCTCGGGCGTCTGGTGGAGTCCGGTGTAGATCACTTCCATCCCCGCGTCACGCAGCGCGGCAGCCATGACTTTCGCCCCCCGATCATGCCCATCCAGCCCGGGCTTTGCCACCAGGACGCGAATCTTTCTTTCGTTCATCTGGGTACCTGCCGATTCAACGTACGGCGCCACCCGGACGTGTCCCGGGAGCCGCGGCCCAACCTACGGGCCGGCGTGGGAAAGGCAACGCGATGGAGCCCGGGGGCGTGGCTGCTCGCCGCCCGCGGCGGATCAGAAGGCGACGGGCTCCTGGAACTGGCCATAGACCTTCACGAGCGTGCTCCGAATCTCGCCCAGCGTGGCGTAGGCGCGCACGGCATCCAGCATCGGCGGCATCAGATTGCGGTCGTCGCGGGCTGCGGCAGCCAGTCCCTCGAGTGTGGTGGCCACCGCATCCCGATCACGCCCTGCCCGAAGCTGTGCCAGCCGCTCGCGCTGGCTTTCACCCGCGGATTCGTCGATACGCAGAATCTCGATCTCGGCATCGTCGTCCTCGAGGAATCGATTCACGCCCACGATCGTTTGCCGACCGGCCTCGACGTCGTCCTGGAACCGGCGGGCCGAGGCCGCGATTCGGGCCTGGAAGTAACCGTCCTCGATACCCTCGACGACACCCCCCAACTCGTCGATCTCGGCAAACACCTGCTCCGCTTCCTGCTCCATCGCGTCCGTCAGCGATTCGACGAAGTACGAGCCCGCCAGCGGATCGATCGTATTGGGAACGCCTGTCTCAAAGGCCAGGATCTGCTGCGTGCGGAGTGCGATCCGCACGGCCGCCTCTGTGGGCAGGGCCAGCGTCTCGTCCATGGCGTTCGTATGCAGAGACTGGGTCCCGCCGAGCACCGCGGCCAGAGCCTGGTAGGCCACCCGGACGATGTTGTTGTGGGGCTGCTGCGCGGTTAGTGTCACTCCCGCCGTCTGGGCGTGTGTGCGCAACCGCCAGCTCTCGGGTCGGCGCGCCCCATAGACGTCCCGCATGTGCCGGGCCCAGATCCGCCTTGCCGCTCTGAACTTCGCCACCTCCTCGAAGAAATCGTTGTGTACGTCCCAGAAGAAGGACAGCCGCGGCGCAAACTCGTCGATGTCCAGCCCGCGCCGGATCCCTTCTTCGACGTAGGTGAAGCCGTTCTTCAGCGTGTAGGCGAGCTCCTGTCCGGCGGTCGCGCCTGCTTCCCGTATGTGATAGCCGGAGATCGAAATCGTGTTGAACAGCGGAGCATGGTGGGCCGACCACTCGAATATGTCAGTGATGGCCTTGAGCGCCGGCCGCGGCGGGAAGATCCACGCGTGCTGCGCCATGTACTCCTTGAGGATGTCGTTTTGGATCGTGCCGCGGACCTTTTCGAACCCTACGCCCTGTTTTTCTGCCGCGACGAGGAGAAAGCAGTACAGCA
>JAOTWC010000009.1 GCA_029863105.1 Gemmatimonadota bacterium
GGAGCCGGCACGCACTTCAATCTGGAACTACTGGACTCGGCTCTCATGGATGGGTTGCTGGAGGCGCTCCGCGCCGACTTTGACGTCGTCGTGGTGGACGCGCCACCCCTGGCGGCGGGCGCAGACGCCCTCGTGCTCGGGAAGCGGGCCGACAAGGTCGTCGTGGTGCTCCGGGCCGGCGAGACGGACGAGGTCCTGGCGCGAACGAAGCTCGAACTGATCGGCAACGTTGACTTGCCGATCGTCGGTGCAGTGTTGAATGCGGTCCCCACCAGCTCTCACTACTACCCTTACTATGCGAACTACTACTACCAGGTGGAGTCGGTCTGATGGCTGGGGTCGGCGAGACGGACCGAACGATGCGCGTCCTCGTAACGGGAGCGGCCGGGTTCATAGGCTCTCATCTGTGTGAGCGGCTACTGAAAGACGGCCATTCGGTCTGGGGAGTCGATAACTTTGACGACTTCTATGACCCGGCCATCAAGCGTCGCAATATCTCGATCAGCCTGGGCCACACCCAGATGCACCTCGTGGAAGGTGACGTTCGGGATTCGGTATTGCTGGACGGGCTGTTCGGCTCGATCCCGTTCGACCTCGTGGTGCACCTGGCCGCGCGGCCGGGGGTCCGGCCGTCCATCCGTGAGCCCGGCTTGTGCTACGACGTCAACGTGACTGGCACGCTCCGCCTCCTGGAGGCGATGCGGCGGCATCGGGTTTCGAGGTTCGTGTTCGCCAGTTCGTCCTCGGTATACGGAGACGATGCCGCCTTGCCGTTCGCCGAGGACCGTCCGGCGTGCAACCCGCTGTCGCCGTACGCCGCCTCCAAGCGTTCTGGCGAGCTGATGTGTCACTCCTGGCACAAGTCGTGGGGCCTTTCGGTGTATTGCCTGCGTCTGTTTTCGGTGTACGGCCCCCGCCAGCGACCCGATCTGGCGATCAGCGGGTTCGTTGCGTTGCTGCGGGAGGGGAAACCGCTGCCGGTGCATGGTGGCCCGGCGACGGGCCGTGACTACACGCATGTCGATGATGTCGTCGAGGGCATCTGCCGATCTGCCGCCAACCTCCGTGTGCTGCCGGCAAATGCGCCGGTATTCCGCATTCTCAACGTCGGTCATGGTCGTACGGTTCATACGACGGAACTGGCGGAGACACTGGGAGGCGTGCTCGGCGTGAGGGCTCGCATGTCGCGGCGGCCGGAGCGCGTTGGTGACGTTCCGGTGACGTTAGCCGATACGACACTGCTGGAGAAGGAACTTGGATATCGCCCGCGCGTCGAGCTCTCTGACGGCCTGATCCGCTATGTCGAGTGGTTGAACGAGGTCGAATCGATCGACCCGGCGGCGGTCCCGGTCGGGTCCTCGTGACCGGAAGCTCCATCGGTATCATCGCCCTGACCCAGCGGGCGTGGTCCGATCGTTACATGAGCGAAGCAAACATCGTGCTTCGACTCGCCCGCCGACATCCGGTGGTGTGGGTCACGCCTGCACACCACTGGAGGGACACGTTCTCTCGGTTGCTTAGCCGAACACCCGCGTTCTTACGCGTGGCCGATGCGCTGACCATCTACACTCCGCCGGCCTATCTCCCGTCCACGTACCGTCCCGCCGCCCTCAGAAGGTGGCTCAGGGCGCGCAGACTGGCCCGGGCCCGGTGGTATCTCCTCAGGCAGGGATGTGAGAGGATCGTACTCTACGTCTGGCGCCCGGAATACGCCGATGCGCTCGAGTTAGTGTCCCATGACGCCAGCGTGTATCACATCGTGGACGAGTACAGTTTCTCGCCGGATGACCCGCCTACCTCCGAGCAGGAGGCCCGGTTGATCGAAGCGGTAGACCGGCTGATCGTTCATTCGCCGGGTCTACAGGAGAAGAAGGGTCGCGCCGATGGCATGTCATTCATCCCAAACGGCGTCGACTACGAGGCCTGTGCGTCAGTCTCCGCGGAGCCTTCAGACCTGGCGGCCATCCCGCACCCGAGGGTTGGCTACTGTGGCTACTTGAAGCGCCAGATGGATTGGGACTTGTTGACCAGACTCATCGACCGCCACCCCGACTATTCGTGGGTGTTCGTGGGTGCCCTGCGTCATCGAGATCTTTCCGACCTGATCGAAGATCTGGCACGCCGGACCAACGTGTACTTTCTCGGAGGGAAGACTTCCGAGGAACTGATGCGCTATCCGCAGCATTTTGACGTCTGCATCATGCCGTATTCTCAGGACAACTACACGCGCTACATCTTCCCTCTCAAACTTCACGAGTACCTCGCGTCAGGAACACCGACGATCGGAACGCCGATTCGTTCCCTGCTGGAGTACGAGGATGTCGTCTTGTTGGCGGACGGCGTCGAGGAATGGACCCAGGCGCTCGAACTCGCTATCGACCCGGCATCCTCCGCTCCTGAGATGGTGCAGAGCAGACGGCGAGTCGCCCGGGACCATGACTGGGAAACGCTGGCTGATCAGATAGACGTGCTCATCCGCGAGGCCGTGGCCTGAGCCTCGATTCCTCAGCCGAGTTGTCGGACGGATGCGACATCCTGCGACGGCAGTCCTCGTATTTCATTCTATCATATATAGTTATCATATGGGTATGTGCCTTGCTCCTTGGTGCTCCGTGAGCGATGCGGACTGGCGTACCAACTTCGAGCGCCGCAGCTTGCGGGAAAGCTGCGGTACAGCTGAAAGGCATATGATGAACACGAGTGCAGTTGCCGTCACGATCGGGATGTTAGGAATGGCGCTGGCCGCGTGCGCCGGCGATTCACCCACCGATCCGGTGGGGGCGACGGAGCTGACACAGCTTGTCATCGAGCCGAGCACTCCGATATCAGATGCTGATCCGGCCGGTATGGTCATATTGACCGTGCTCGGAGGCGAGACGAGCGGCACCATCACGATCGAAGTTTGCGGCGACGACGCCGGGCTGCCACTACCGGGGGATTACGCCATCGATCTCGAGGCGTGCTCTCTCGCCGGGGGCCGCTGGCTCATCGGCGTCGACGATCAGGAGCGGTCCTGGGATCGGCGTTCGATTGCGGAATCGGTGATCTTGCGGTTCGGGCGCGAGCCCGGACAGGGTGCGCTGCTATTCCGGGCCTCCTACGAGGCGCCACGAAACGGGCAGTCCAAGAGTGTACCGGCGTGTCCCTGGACGCTCGTCGAAGGATCGGATCTCGGGGTCCGATGCACATCGGACAGCGAGATCAGGCTGCTTCCCGGCGTTCGCGAGAGAGACGGAGCAGTCACAGCTTTCTGATGCGGCCACGTCTGCTGTTCGCCAGCCAGACCCTGCCGTTTCCGCCGGATAGCGGAGTCAAGACTCGCGCATATCACACGCTCAGGATCCTGAGCAGCGCATTCGACGTCACAGCGCTGTGCTTCTATCGGAGACGCCAGACGGGTGGCGCGGCGGGCGTGCGGGCGGCAGTTGAGGGATTGCAGGACTACGCCGGCGTGACGGCCTTTCCGATTCCCCAGGAATGGTCGAGGCTAAGGGGAGCAAGGGATCACCTGGCCAGCCTCCTGCGAAGAAAACCCTACACCGACTTCGTTTTCGAGCACCGCGGATTTGGTGCGACCTTCAGCAGGCACATCGAGCGCGGCAGGTACAGTATCGTTCACCTTGAAAGCCAGGCGCTCGGCCGGTACACAGATGGCGGTATCGGCGTGCGGTCCGTCTGCGTTCATCACAATGTCGAGTCCGAACTGCTGCGGCGCAGAGCCGCGGTGCTGCGAAACCCCGTCGCGTCAGCTTATCTCAGGAGCCAGGCCGGGCTGCTGCGGTCGGCCGAGAGCACTCGGTCTCCGGCCTTCGACCTGAACATTGCGGTGTCGGACGAAGACGCCGCCGAGTTCTCTTCCATCGCGCCGACCGCGCGCTTCGTGACCGTTCCGAATGGAGTGGATACCGACCATTTCCGTCCCGCCGACACGCCAACGGATGGGATCGCCCTGCTGGGTGGAACCGACTGGTTCCCGAACCTCGACGGTCTGCAGCACTTTGTCGACGAAATTCTACCGCTGGTTCGAAGCCGTTTGCCGAATGTACGGGTGGTCAGCGTAGGTCGCGCGAGGGACTCGGAGATACAGCGGTTCCGAAAGCAGCATGACGTGGCACTCACTGGCTATGTGCATGACATCCGACCGTGGATCCAAGGTTCTCGATGTGTTGTGGTGCCGCTGCGCGCCGGCGGCGGAAGCCGCCTGAAAATCCTCGATGCGTGGGCCATGGGGAAGCCTGTGGTGACGACCAGTATCGGCTGCGAAGGTTTGCCGGCTGTCGACGGAGACAACGCGCTCGTCTGCGACGACCCGACTGCGTTCGCCGATGCGGTCGTCCGTGTTCTGAACGACGCTCAATTGGAACGGCGCCTGTCGCGAGCAGCCCGCGCCGTCGCCGTGCGCTCTTATTCGTGGGACGCAATCGGTGAGCGGATGCTTTCCGTCTACCGCGGCTTGTTGGAATCCTCGTAGTCCGGTGAGACGGCGGCCGCCGTGCGAACGGACCCGCCTTCCACTTCGTACACAATGTCGGCCACGTCCCGCATCGCAGCCTGGTGGCTGATAGCCACGATTGTCACTTCGCTCTTGAGATTCGTGAGCGTCCGGCAGATAGCAGCCTCCGTCTCCGGATCGAGAGCCGTTGTCGCCTCGTCGAGAATCAGCAGGCGCGGGCGCTCAACGAGGGCACGGGCAATCGCGATTCGCTGGCGCTGACCGCCGGAAAGCCGGCCCCCACGCTCTCCCACAACGTGATCGAGGCCCTCGGCCAATTCCGTCACGAACTGCCAGGCTCCGGCAGCGCGCAGTGCGCGCTCCACATCCGCGTCCGGGATCGCGTCGTTTCCGAGCGTCACGTTGCGGCGGATGGTCTCGTGGAACAGCAGGAGTTCCTGCGGCACATAGCCCAGACCGCGCCGCCAGGACCGGCGATCGAATTCCGCCAGGTCGACGCCGTCAACGAGAATCTGACCTTCAGCCGGCGCCAGCAGTCCGGTCAGGAGATCCACGAGAGTTGTCTTCCCACTTCCCGAAGGCCCGACGAGAGCGACGAATTGCCCTGCCGGGATCTCGATGTGAACATCGCGCAGAACCTGAGTATCACCGTACGCGAACCCCACCCCGCGAAACTCGACCCCCCGGACGATCCTGTCGGGAGCTGGCAGCCTGCCTGTCTTCGCTTCCCGTGCCGTTTCCGCATCCGAAATGAGTGCCTCGATCGACAGGAAAGCGCCTTCGCCGGTCGACATCGACTGGTATCGATGCTGCGACTGGTTCAGTCCGCCCACCAGACGCCAGAACAGGAACGCTAGCACAAGCACGCTCGGAAAGTCCATGGTCCCGACAGTCAGTGTAACTCCCAGGCCAACCGCCAGGACCGCTACCAGGATGGGCTCCTGGAACGCGAGCATGCTCTCTACGGCAGCGACCTGCTTCCGTTGGGCCGCATTGTAGCCCTCCGTCTCGCGCTCGAGCAGGGGCAGCAGAAACGGCTCCCGCGCCATCGACTTGACCGGCTTGATTCCGGGAAGTGCCTCGGTCAGCCGTGCGACGAGGTCGCGCATCGTCCGCGCCTGCTCGATGCCGGCGTGCCGAGCTGCGGTCACCAGTTTCCGGAGCGCGAACAGGATGCCGCTGCCGGCGACCATGGCGGCCAGTGCGACTTGCCAGGATATCAGGATCACGAAGCCGGCATACACGGTCACCTGGATCAACCCCGCCAGCGCCGCACAGGCCTCCCTGTACCCCATCGCTGCCCGGTGCGCTTCCGAGCTGATCGCGTTCGCGAAGTGCCCGGTGGGCCGACTGACGAAGAACTCCCACTCTGCCCTCATCAGGCTCCGAATCAGGCGGAGTCGCAGATCCATCCCGACGCGCGCCGTGACGAACCCGGCCTCTCGCATCGCGAGCCACTTGAACAGACCCTTCAGCGCGATAGCAGACACGACAAGGCCGAGCAGAATCGGGAGAGACGCCGGAATGCCGATCGAATTCAGCGCGGACCCGACGCCCTGCGAGATTCTCGACTGCTCCGCCTGCGTCTGGCCCAGGCTGAGCTCGAGAACCGGGAGCAGGCCGGCGATACCCACACCATCCGCCAGGCCGGCCCCGACGAACAGGATGATCATTCGAACCGTGCGGGCGGGATAGGCGCTCGCAAAGTAATCGAAGAAACGTCTGGCAGTTGGTCTCAACATGCCAGCTGTCTAGCCATGATAGCTGCGATACCAGTCGTAGAACCGCCCGATCCCCTCGCGAATCGGCGTAGCTGGAAGCGAACCGATCACCCGTTCGAGGGACGCCGTGTCCGCTCGCGTCGATGGAACATCGCCGGGCTGCATCGGCAGCAGGCTGCGCTCTGCCGATCGGCCTGTCAGGCTCTCGATGATCTCTATCACCTCTCCGATCTGGACAGGCTGATGGGTCCCAATGTTGAACAGCTGAAAGGGGGCTGACGAGGAGGCCGGATCTGGATTCTCGCCCGTCCAATCAGGGTTTCCGCGGGGGATCTTGTCGATGAGAGACACCACGCAATGCACCGCGTCATCGATATACGTAAAGTCGCGCTCCATATTGCCACGATTGAACAGCAGCACCGGCTGGCCGTCGTCAATCGCCTTCACGAACTTCCACATTGCCATGTCCGGACGGCCCCACGGCCCATACACGGTGAAGAATCTGAGCCCGGTCGTCGGAAGCCCGAACAGATCGCTGTACGAGTGGGCCATCGCCTCATTTGCGAGCTTGGTCGCCGCATACAGACTCAGGGGGTGACTCACCGCTTCGTGGGTGGAAAACGGCTGCCGGGTGTTTGCACCGTAGACGGAGCTGCTCGAGGCATACAGCAGGTGCTTCACATCCGTGTTCCGGCATCCTTCCAGCACCGTAAGGAAGCCCGAGATGTTGCTATCGATGTACGCGTGAGGGTTCTCCAGTGAGTACCGAACACCAGCCTGTGCGGCAAGATGCACGACCACCTCGAACTGTCCCTCGGCGAACACCGCGGTCATTGCCTCCCGGTCGGCCAGGTCGATCTGGGCGAAGGTGAATCCGCCGTGCGCCCGGAGATTGTCGAGCCGGGCTCGCTTCAACGCCACATCGTAGTAGTCGTTGAGATTGTCGATTCCATGAACGCTGGCGGACCGGGCCAACAACTCCGTGGCCACATGGGACCCGATGAATCCGGCGGCGCCGGTGACAAGAACTCTGGGCAAAGAACACGCTCCTCAAGCTGACGTATCGTTGTAGTGCTCGAATCGAACCGAGGCCTGCACACGGCCCTACTGCGACCTCCCCGGCTGCCATGAGCCTGGCGCGAACTCGCTTCTGCGGAATTCCGGCCGAGACAACTGCCCCACGTTCGGACAGCGACAGGGCCGGATTTGTCACATTCATCCCCGCAAGTCGCGGACCCTGTCAGCCCATTGCCTCAGAATCAACAATCGAAGTACCAGCGTACCGGGGGGCAAGGAACGCCGGAGAGCATGATCAATGAACCGCGTCTTCAACGCGGTGCGTGCTCGCTCCGGAAGCACCAGGCGAGCGAGTCTGCCGATCGCTTCACGACGTCGGGTCGGCAGTTCGCGACCCTCGCCATCTGCGAGCGCGGAACGCACGTAATCTGCGACCCGCCCGGAATCCAGAACAGGTTCGAGACACTCTGCGCCGTCCACCAGGCGATCCCTCAGATACGACTTGATCCGGGCATTCGCACGGATCACGCTGGTCCAGTCCTCGAGGCTATGAACTGAAGCCGTGGGCACCTCCATCAGGGCCGGGAACATATCGCGTAGAGTCTGGACGAACAGCCGCTTCTGGATACGGTACTCCGTCGGAACGCCCCAGATGAACTCCAGCACTTCGCGGTCCAGCCAGGGGTTTCTGAGGTTGAGCACGGTGAGTTTGTAATAGCTGGAGCGATGCAGATAATGGGGTAGCCGCTGCGTTGCGTAATAGGCGTCCTTGCGGTCTGTAAAGTCTGCGAGTTCGCATGCAGCGGAGATTCGCCCAAGCAGAGCCCGTGATGCCCCGATGTGCTCGCTCAGTCGCTCGACCGGCAGAAGGCTCTGGACGTCGGCAGCATGGGCGAGCTGTGACAGACCGACACGCGCCATTGACTCCTGGTCGGACGCGGACGCACCGCCGTAGCCGAAGCACTCATCCCCCCGCAACATCTGCCGGCCGCCCAGTTCGTCCCGAATACGGCGCACGAGGTTGAGCTCATGGTGGTGAAGCGCGGGGTCGTCGGTGAGAGCGCTGATCCGCGCCACCATCTCATCTACATCCTGTGGAAGCTGGTCCGTCCTCCTTTGAAGAAAGGTGTGTTCGGTGCCGAAGCGCTCCCCCAGCCGCCGGGCAATCCAGGCGTCCGCACCATCAGTAGTCTCGTCAATTCCCCAGGAAACCGTCTTCACGCGTTCGACCCCAAGTTCGAGCATGCACCCGAGGATTCCGCGCGAGTCGATCCCTCCACTCAGCGGCAGGACCAGGTCTCCCGTTCCCCGGAGGCGCCGGATGACCGCCGAGCGGAGCAGCTCGGCCAACTGGCCGCGGTATTGTGTCTCTCCGGCGTCCGGACACCGGGCAGGTCGAGGACCCATTCGGAAGTACTGACGTTCGACAATCTTGCAGTCGGCGTCGATCGTGAGCACGGTCCCGGGGGCAACAGACCGAACCCCGGGTATCCACGTCTGATCATCCAGAAGATGACCGTTAACGAGAAATGAAACGGCTGCGTCGGCGTCGAGCTGGCTCGAATCGCCCCCGAGCTCCGCTAACACGGCAATCTCTGGAGCAAACGCGAGTCCCCCGTTGCAGGGGGCATAGAACATGGGTCGCGAACCGCAGAAATCGGTCGCGAGCGTGAACTGCCCTGACCGACCATCCCAGATGAACAGGACGAAGGATCCATCCAGTCCGTCGAGCGCCCGATCTCCCTGATCCAGATACGCTTCGAACAGGTCTTCAGGGCAGCTTCGGTAGAGTTCGCCCGACAATGCCATCACTATAGGCACGTCGGCCCGGGAGACCGTGTAGGACTCCTCCGGCAGCACGTCACGCACGGAAATGACTGCTGTCGCCGTGGTCGATTCCATCACCGGGCTCCATGCGTCACCCGGCTCGTGGAGCAGCCGGGAGCCCAACCACCGGCTGTCCGGCCCCCGCGCGTCCGATCCGGGTTCCGCGATCCAACCGGCTATTCCAGGCATATCGCTCCCCGGTCCCCTCCGTGCCTCCGAGTCCCTACCACTTCTTAGCACCTCCGGAACTATCTGCAGGCCCACCGCACCCGCGGCCAGCGAATCAAGATACGTCGCAAACGACGATATATCGATACTTCACAAATACTTATGGCGATGATGCCCGACCGGACCCGCCGTGCCCGGCGATGTGGAACGAATCTCGTAGTAAGCCAGTCGTCCCGGAGCCCCAGAGACTCCGCTGCACCCAGGAGCTTGCTCGGCGAAACGCAGCTGATGGCATCTCGAAACTTCAGGCCGACAAAATGGTAGCAATCGACGACCGCTGGAACCATTCGACAGTGTCCGGCGACAGATTCCCGACCGGTCCGCATGCAGATGCGCGCGGACGGGCTCACCGGAGATACGCATCGATCGTGCTCTCATTTACTCTACTCCTGACAGCCGCTGCTTGCATCAGTTCACCGCTGGAACCAGCGGAGCAGGACCAGGCGCAGAATCTGAACGTCGCCCCTTCGAACGTCTGGCTGTCCGTGGGCAACACGCAGCGGGTGGTGGCCTGGGTGACCGGACCGGAGAGCGGTGAACAGATTTCGTACACCTGGACGACGTCGGACCCGGATGTCCTCGAGATTGTCGAGACGGACTCGACCGTCGTCTTGTACGCCAAGAAGTCCGGCTCCGTCAAGGTCGGCGTGACAGCGGACAAACCCGGCAAACGGATCGGCCAGCGCGCAGATGCCGTTACGGTGACCGTGACGGATTCCAACCAGGAGGCGTCGGTCGGTCGAATTCTCGGAGTACCTGAACTCCAGAACACCTGGTCAGGTCTCCCGTTCTCGGGAACGTACGACGCGAAGTTCACCGAATGGGGTGATACGCACTGGTCACGCTCGGCGGGGCAATGGGAGTACACGTACTACGATCGGGCCCTGGCATGGTATGCGGCGTGGTGGCGAACCGGCGATGCTCGCTACCTGGAACGAGCGGAAACCGACGTCCTGGCTTATCGGGACGATTACGTCCTGCCCAACAACGGCGGAGTGCCGCCGCGGTGGGTGTTCCCCGAAGGACTGGCCATCCACTACATCTTGACGGGTGATCCGCTGAGCGGAGACGCCATCGCGCTGATGGCGAAGCGGATGTCAGAGGTCGGGTGGCTCGACAACATGCTGACGACCAACTATCAGGATGGCAGGATCCAGGGCCGCGCGGTGCTGGCTCAGCTGATCGCTGCTGAAGTTGGAGCGCCCCCGTTACGCGACTGGAATGCCGAACTGTCGCGGGGTATCGAGCACCTTCTCGAATGGTATCAGGTCAGTGGAGCCGACGGATCCTGGGAAATGAACCAGTATTGTGGCGGACAAGCCAATTTCCAGGTATCGCATGCGCTGCTTGAGGTGTTGATCCGCTATCACGACCTCGTCAATCCCGACCCGCGGATTCCTGACGTGGTGCGCAAGAGCCTCAACTATATGTGGCAGTGGTGGGATGCTGGGGCGCAGGCCTTCAGCTACAACACGGTCGAATGTGCTGCAGGCGGAACGGGACCGGCCGTCGACCTCAACATGCTGATCGTGTTTCCGTTCGGGTGGTACTACCAGGTGAGCGGCGAGGACGTGTACCGCCAGCGGGGCGACGACGTGTTGCAGGCTGGACTGGCCAAGACGTTCTGGAGCGGTCACAAGCAGTTCAACCAGAGCTTCATGCGCAGCTGGCGATACCCGCAGTACACGAACTAAGCCTCACTCGAGGACTCCAGAGATCCGGCCTCGCGGCTTTTCAGGCGGCGGGCCGGATTTCCCACATACACCCCCATCTCACCGCAATCGGCCGTAACGATCGACCCGGCCCCTACAACGGTGCCCCGCCCAACGGACGCCATCAGGACGGCCTTATTCCCAACCCACGCGTCCGGGCCGATATCGAGTTTGAGTCGCTGACCGCCCTGCTTGCGAATCGGGATATCCGTTCGATCGAAGAAGTGCACCTGCTTCCCGCTCACGACGTCTACGCAGCTGCCGAGCAAGACATCGTCATGGAGGTGGCAAAGGCCGATCGTGCAGTACGCACCTATATACACGTTGCGGCCGATATTCGTGCCGCGGCATGAGAAGATCGTCCCGAATTCCACTGTTACGTCCTGCGCCGGAGTATTGAGGGCGATCCGATAGTAGTGACGCCGGACGAGGATACCCACCGGACCAGGCAGGAGACTGGCGACTTGCGATCCGCCGCGGAAGAGTTCATCTCCAGAGTCCCAGGGCGCAACCCAGCGCACGACGTAGGCAAGCGGGGCTGCGACGACCCAAGCTGCGGCCGACGCGAACCTCTTGATCACACGTCTCATCGTGGTCTCTCCCCGGTCACGTAGCTGCCTCGGGCGGAAACAGAGCTGCGACGTAGGCTTCGAACATGAGTGATCGGTCGAACCGATCAACGGCATGGCGCCGAGACTGTTTCCCCAGGCGAGCACGCTTCGATCGATCGTCCAGCAGGCCTGCAAGCGCGCGCGCCAGCGCCTCAGGATTCTCCGGAGGGACGATCAGGCCACCGTCCCCTACCGCACGGGGCACACCGCCTACCGCCGTCGCGACGATCGGGAGGCCGGCGCTCATCGCTTCGAGCAGAGCTACTGGGAGGCCCTCGGTGCGCGACGGCAGCACAAACACATCCATGGCCTGCAGCAAGGTCGGTATGTCGCTTCGTTCCCCCAACAGACGAATCGTCGAGTCCAAGGCGCGTTCGTCGATGAGTCGGCGCATTTCATCCCGGCAGGGTCCCTCCCCAATGAATACGACCCGCAGTCTATCCCTTTCTTTGGGCGTTAGACACGCGACGGCCCGGACGAGATTCATCGGATCCTTGTCCGGATGGAGCCGACCAACATACCCAGCGAGACAAACCTCCTCCGGAATCCCGAGCTGCAGGCGCAGAGGAACTGCCTCTCCGGGTCGGAACATCATAGTATCGACACCGTTCGGAATGACTCGAACGCGCGTCGCGCCGAGCCCGATCTCGTCAGCGACGTAGTCTGCCAGGCCCTGATGCACAACCGTCGTCAGATCTACGCGTCGTCCGTATCTACGGGCTATCCGGCGGGCGGATGATCGGGTTCGCAGCAGGTAGTTGCTGTGCTCTGTGACGACGATTCTCTTGACCCCGGCAATCCGGGCTGGCCAGTAGGCGATCGCCAGCATGTTGAAGTGGTGCACGTGGAGTACAGTGGTGCGCGTCTGCCGGAAGTGCCGGTACAGTCGCAGAGCGCGTCCGAATCGACCGCCACGGCCGATCTGGACGGGGACACACCGGATTCCCTCCGCCTCCAACTGCTCGCTGATCGGACCGGGACCGCCGTGGGTCGCACACACGGTGGCCGGGACTCCGAGCTCCACCGCGTGCAGCGCCACGACCTGTGCTATTCGCTCCGAACCGCCGATCGCAAAGCTGTACGTAAGCTCTGTGAGCGTGTCGCTAGCGGCGTTCATTGTGAGACTCGCGTGAGCTCGGTGTATATGCCCGCAAGTGCCTCTGCACGCCTCTGCTGGGAGTAAGTGTCATGCAATTGCTCCCGCGCCGCGACGCACCGGGACCTATCGATCTGAAGAGCTTCGTTGCCAGCACGTGCGATCGCTGCGGGAACAAGCGAGTCCGCCAGCACCACCGAAACCAGGTCGGCAGCCACGCCGGGAATGCCCCCGACTCGCGTAGCGGCTACCGGGACGCATGCATCTACTGCCTCCAGCAGGACGTTGGGGAACACTTCGCTTCTCGAGCTGATCAATAGCACGTCCATGGCGCGATACATCTCCGACACTCTCGCAACGTGCCCCGTGAACCGGGTGGACTGGCCGACACCGAGTGAGGTGGCCTGCCGTTCGAGATCTGCGCGCATGGGCCCGTCACCGACGATCAAAGCACTGATTGTCGGGTACTCGCGCGCAAGGTGCGCATACGCCTCCACGAACAGATCCGGTCCCTTCTCCTCGCTCAGGCGTCCCACGAAGCCGACCACCGGGCCGGGGCCTTCGATGCCAAATCCTTTCCGGATCGCGCTGGCCTCCCGGATCGGAGGCTCCAGAGCGACAACACCGTTCGGAACAACACGGAGTCTGTTCCTGTCGGCCGGTGCAAAGTGCTCGTCCACGCCTTCGGCTACCGTGATGATCGTGTCCGCCCGTCCCATACCCCATCGATCGAATGCGTGGTAGAGACGCACTCGCCAATCCGTCGCCGTGCGTCCGTGGTAGAAGGCGATCCAGGGGACCGCCGCTTCACGCCGCACCAGCAACGCGTAGGCCGTAGGCTTATAACCGTGAGTCTGCATGAGGTCGGGGCGCAGCTGGGTCAGGCGGGAGCGCAGCGCACGCAGCGGGGCCGGATCGAACGGACCGCGCTCCCGGACTATCTCGAATGCGATCCCGCGCTGAGTCAGTTCGAGTTGCAGCGGACCTGTGTCGGCTCCGTCACGCGCCACGCAATACACGATGGGTTCCACGACGCCGCCAGCGTCCAGCAGGGATAGAGATTCGAGAAGTTGGCGCACGAGGCCCGTAGGCCTGATGTGCGTAAGCAGGACGAGAAGGCGCAACCGTCTGGGTTCCGGTTCCTCAACCGGGAAGCTGAGTTTCATGCGGACGCAGGCACTCTGGAGCGGGTTACAGTAAGACGCCCTTTTGTGGCCCGCCGACGGAGTATGCCGACCGACGCTCCAACGCTAACGAGGAACAGAAAACCCGCGGAGTACGCGGCGGAAAGAAACACCGACGCGAGCAGATACGCGACCAGCGAAAGGCTCGTCGCCTCGCCGAGCAGGGCGAGACGACGTGAATCGATGGCTTCTGGCGGACCTCGTCCTCGTTGAGTCAACCGCGCGGCTCGCCTGGCTTCGCGCCAGATCGACAGTACAAGGGCGACAAACACGAGGAGACCGGGAATGCCTAACTCGGCAGCAACGAGCACATAGGAACTGTGCGCCGTGCTCCATTTCACGCCGTAGCCCTCGTCTTCGAGGGTCCCACCCTCGGCGATCGGGAAGTTGCCGAATCCGACCCCTGTTATGGGATTGGCGGCAGCATAGCCAAGACCTCGTTTCCAGATCTCGACCCGTCCTTCCCGATCCTGGAAATTGTAGTCATCTGCGGGACGCGCAATGCTGCCGATACGATCCCAGTACTCCTCTGAACCGGCCACGCCCGCAAGGCCCACAGCTCCCGCGACGAGCACGAGCTTCTTCATCCTGCTCAGCATCGGACTCCGCACGAGAAACACGACACCGAGCACCGCAAGCGCGAGAAAACCGCCGCGCGAATTGGTGGCTACAACTCCAACGGCAAGGTATGCCGCGAGACCGAACCCGATGAGCCGCTTGCCGGACATTGCCCACCCAAGCGCAAAGGGTATGGCCATGACACAGTACATCGCGACTTCGTTGCGGTCGAAACTCAGCGATTGCTGCCTCGTGAATCCGGCCATACCACCGAAGGACTGTAAGATCTGGCCCGTGACGAGAATCGCCGCGGCCACCGCGAACACTCGGGTCAGCGTGCCGAGTTGCTCGGTGTTCACCACCGCGAGGGTCAGCAGGCAGCACACCACACACAGCCGCGCGAACGTCTGGACGCCTGCCAATGCTCCTCCGGGCCACAGCGAGAACGGCACGGAGATCAGACCCACCATTAACAGAAGGAGAACCAGCCGGAGCTGCGGAGCGCGCATGATTGTGGGAATTCGTCGCGTGAAGCCAAACCAGACAAGACCGATTGCGGTCAGGACGACAGCAGGCGTGGCGACGGGCAAACTCCCCAGTCCCGGAACTGCCTCATGCACACGGCCGATGACCACCAGCAACAGGAACACCAGCACATATCTCAGAGGCGCAGGCCAACGAGCCGGAACCGCGCTCTGACTGGGACGCCGACGCACGGAACGCTGGCTTGCCCGAAAATCTGACGTCCCTTGCCGCGCCTGCACGCGATTCACTCGACTGCTCCGATCGGCGCGGACCCGCTGTCACCGCGCTCAACGGCAGTCGTAACCTCCGTGGCGGAAGGGAGCGACTCGATGTCGCGTATCACACGGGCCGGATTGCCACCGACGATGGCCCCGTCCGGCACGTCGCGGGTCACAACCGAGCTGGCGGCGACGACGGCACATCGGCCAACGGTGACGCCCTTGCCGATGAACGCTCCCGCACCGATCCAGCTGTCGTCGCCGATGCGTATGGGCGGCGCAACGGCGTCCGGGACGCCGGCTGACCTGTCGATCGGATTCACCGGATGCCCATCGTATCCGGCAAGAAACACGCGTGCGGCGATCAGCACTCGATCCCCGATCGTCACCTCGCTCCCGATCGCCACCAGCACGTTGCTGCCGATGTAAACATCGTCTCCGATTCTCAGCGTCGGTTGGTCACTCGCCGTATGCGCCGTGAACGTCGTCAACGTGTTGATCCTCACCCGATCGCCCAGGAATATCCGCGGCTTCCCCATCACGAGAGGCAGCGCCTTTCCTTCGAGGTAGAGGCCGCGACCTCCCGGCTCGCACCGGGAGCGAAACAGAGGCTGGTAATACACGACACGCCAGAGATTTCTCCACGCACCGACGCGTGCCGCTCGCTCCGCATACAGCAGCCTGGCGAGCGGCTTCCAGACCGGCAGCTCGAAGCGGCGCAGCGCTTTGGCAGCCCTGTACAGGGCATCGTAGAATGGAGTCTCTCTCCGCCTGATCTTGTCGACGATCCCCATGTTATTTACCCCAGACATCCCATTGGCCCCGTACGGAGTAGATGAAGGCGACCACAGCGGCTGCCTGGGTCACGGCAAACGCATACGGCAAGGCGACCGGCCGCGCGAAGCGAAGCGCGGTGCGGCTAGAAGAAATAAGCAAGATGGTCAGCCAAAATGAAACTTGCAGGTAGAACAGCGTTCGGTATCCGGGACTCGTCGCCAGGCCCGATCCGATCAGCATTCCAAGCAACAGCAGGGGCGACACCAGGCGTCCGATCTTATGCAATGCAAACTGCAGCCAAACTGGATTACGGAACGGGCTGAGCAGGTCCGGAAGCAGGGCCAGGAGCTGATAGTTACCGGTCAGCGTGCGAACCCGACGGCGGAATTCGTGCTCATCTCCTTCGGACGCCTTGTCGTGTGCCCAGGCACGGGGATCGAACACGACTCGATGGCCCGCCAGAACGATGCGCATCGGCGCATAAACATCATCAAGCAGCGTACCGGCTGGCAGATCCACCCACAATTCCCGCCGGATCGCCCACAGGGCACCGGTCGCTCCCACGACGGAGTGCATTCTGGACTCTCCGAGCCGAATGCGCTTCTCGTAGTCCCAGTAACGGTGAAGCGCACGCTGCATCCCGGATTCCAGTGAACGGTCATACCGAAGATCGCCAGACACCGCACCAATTCTCGGATCGCTGAAGTTCTCGATGAGATGCCGCACAGCCTCCGAATCCAAGGGTTGGCGCGCATCGGTCAATACGACGATGCTTCCCGTCGCGTGTTTCATGGCCTCGTTGACCGCGGCTGCCTTCCCCACCGGATTCTGCAGTTCCACGCTCCGAACCCTGTCTCCCCCTACCTCCCGAGCCCGGGCTGCCGTTTCGTCGGTGGATCCGTCGGATACGACCACCACGTCCAACAGATCTTCCGGATACGCCTGCCCGATTACCGAGAGCAACTTCGGCGTGATCACGGCCTCCTCATTTCGAGCGGCGATCACGACCGTCACATGTGGGAGATCGGCGCCGGAATGCTTCACCTTCGGCCTCCCCGCCAGCAACGACATGAACGCAGGATACGCGGCGTACACGAGAGTCAGCAGAGAGACGCTGAGCCAGAACACCAGTTCGGCAAGCACCTAATTGACCCCGGCGCGAGTGAGGAGTTCAGCCAGCCCCCTGGCGGTCTCGCGTCGATCGAACTCCCGTGCGGCCTCCGGGCACGACCACATGCCGTCTGGTCTGGGGCTCCAGGCCCCGAGGCGGGCGGCAAGCGAACGGGCGATTTCTGCCGGCTCGTCCGTGAACAGCAAATCGACTTCGGCCGCGTGAGAAAGAAGCTCCGCGGTCGCTCCGCGATCCACCAGGGCGAGGATTGGTGGACCGGCCGCCAGGTATTCGTACGCCTTTGCTGGGACCTGTTCCGGCTGCCCGGTGGCCAGCAGAAGCAGCAAGTCCGATCGCACGAGATGGCCGAGCACGTCACCGTGTGGAAGTCGCCCTCGAACGACGACGGACGATTCGCAGCCAGCCTGACGAGCCATGTCCAGCACAGACCGGCCGCCCGCAA
>JAOTWC010000197.1 GCA_029863105.1 Gemmatimonadota bacterium
CGCTGGACTGGTGGATCTCGACCCCCGCAAGATCGGCCAGGAGATTCATGGCGCGCAGGTCTGGTCGCCCGC
The DNA here is from genome assembly GCA_029863105.1 of Gemmatimonadota bacterium. Lineage (GTDB taxonomy): Bacteria > Gemmatimonadota > Gemmatimonadetes > Palauibacterales > Palauibacteraceae > JARFPW01. Next base: position 73 of record JAOTWC010000197.1, read on the forward strand.
CGAGTTCGGCGGGCGAACGGCTCGGAAACGCCCGTTCGTACTTGGCGCCGTGGGCTCTCCGGGCGCCCGGGAGGAAATCCGCACAGCGCTCGAGGAGCTTGGCCTCCGGGAACTGCGTGACTTCCGTTTTTGCGCCTGACTTCCGGCGGGACCCGTCCGTCGGAACGGGCCCCTGAGCGGTCGCGGCCAAGGCCGCAAAGCCGTATATTTTCTCGGTTACGCGGGGGTCGCAAACTCCATCTCGGAAACCCCCGAATCTACCCTGGTACCCGCCGGTCCTGCGCCACGTCAGGACGGCCGATCCGGCCGGGGTCAGCATCCTGATCAGAACACCGGAGTGTATGGAAACCGAAGACAGAACCGATCGAATCGAGCAGCGCCTGATAGAAGATGAAATGCGGGATTCGTTCATCGATTATTCGATGAGCGTCATCGTGCAGCGGGCGCTTCCGGATGTCAGAGACGGTCTCAAGCCCGTCCACCGCCGCATCCTGTACGCGATGCACGAGCAGGGCCTGACTCCCGGTCGGCCCTACAAGAAATGCGCGACGGTCGTCGGTGACGTGCTGGGCAAATACCATCCTCACGGTGACAGCGCGGTGTACGACTCCCTCGTTCGGATGGTACAGGACTTCTCCCTGCGCTATCCGCTGATCGACGGGCAGGGGAATTTCGGATCGATCGACGGGGACAGCGCCGCGGCCTATCGGTATACGGAGTCCAAGCTCGAACGGCTCGCCGTAGACATGTTGACGGACATCGACAAAGAGACGGTTGACTACGCTCCGAACTTCGACGATCGCCTGCTCGAGCCCGTCGTCCTGCCCGCCGGTCCTCCGAACCTGTTGATCAACGGCTCTTCGGGCATCGCGGTGGGAATGGCAACGAACATCCCGCCGCACAACATCGGTGAGATCATCGCGGCCTGTCAGGCGTTGATCGACGAGCCGGAGTCCACCGTCGAAGACCTGATGGAGCACGTAAAAGGTCCGGACTTCCCGACGGGGGGACTGGTATACGGCATGGATGGGATTCGAGACGCGTACACGACCGGCCGGGGACGGGTGGTCATGCGGGGCCGCGCGCATACGGAGGAAAAGCCGAACGGTGGCGATCGAATCATCGTGACTGAGATCCCGTTCATGGTGAACAAGAGCCGGTTGATCGAGCAGATCGTTCAGCTCGTCCGCGACCGACGGGTGGAGGACATTTCCGATCTGCGAGACGAATCGGCTCGGGATGGAATGCGCATCGTCATCGACCTGAAGCGCGACGCGATTCCGGAAATCGTACTGAATCAGCTGTTCAAGCACACGCAGATGCAATCGACGTTCGGGGTCATCATGCTGGCGCTCGACCGCGGCATTCCCAATGTGATGAACCTGAAGCAGATGCTGTCTCATTTTCTCGATCACCGTCACGAGGTGGTCGTACGCCGAAGCGAATACGACCTCCGGGCCGCGCGGGATCGTGAGCACATTCTCGAGGGCCTGAAGATCGCCGTCGACAACATCGACGAGGTCGTGGCCATGATCCGCGGCTCCCGGGATGCCGAAGAGGCTTCGGGCAAGCTCCAGGCGAGTTTCGGACTCAGCGAGGTTCAGGCCGGAGCGATCCTCGCGATGCGTCTGTCGCGTCTCACGGGCCTCGAGATCGAGAAGCTCGAAGCGGAGCTCGCTGAAGTGCGGGCAGACATCGCCAGGCTCGAAGAGCTTCTCGGCTCTCGGGATCTGCGCATGTCGACGATCCGGGCGGAACTGCAGGATATAGTGGACCGATTCGGTGATCCACGGCGCACCGAAATCGTCGGCGCATCAGCGAGTTTCGATCCGGAGGATCTGATTGCCGACGAGCCGATGGTGATCACGGTCAGCAACCAGGGCTATATCAAGCGGATATCGCTCGACACGTATCGGCAGCAGCGCCGGGGCGGCCGTGGGATAGCCGGCATGGGCACGAAGGAGGAGGACTGGGTCGAGCACCTGTTTACCGCTTCCACGCACGACTACCTGATGTTCTTCACGGCCGCGGGCCAGGTCTACTGGCTGAAAGTGCATCAGATTCCGCGGGCATCACGCGTGTCGCGCGGCAAGCCGATAGTCAACCTGCTCAATATCGCGAAGAGCGAGACGATCGCCTCGATCGTGCGCACCCGAGAGTTCCCCGAGGACAAGTATTTGTTCTTTGCCACTCGAGCTGGCCAGGTGAAGAAAACGTGTCTTGCCGCCTACTCGAACGTGCGATCCGTCGGACTGAATGCGATCAACATCGTTGAGGGAGACGCGCTGATCGATGTGCAGTTGATCGAAGAAGGCAACGACATACTGCTCACGACTCGCAACGGCATGGCGATTCGGTTCGAGGAGAGTGATGCCCGGGAGATGGGAAGAGCTACACAGGGCGTGCGCGGCATACGCCTGAGCAAGGACGACCAGGTAGTCGGAATGGTCGTCGCCCGCCGCGAGGCCAGTGTGCTGACCGTTACCTCACGTGGCATGGGAAAGCGAACCCTGATCTCGCAATACCGGGCTCAGCATCGCGGCGGAAAGGGCCTGATCAACTTCAGGCTCAGCGCCAAGACGGGCCACGTCGTAGCCGCCAAGGAGGTCACCGAGGAGGACGAACTGATGTTGGTGACGCGGGGCGGCGTCATCATCCGACAGGGTGCACGCGAGATCCGGGTAATCGGGCGGAATACGCAGGGTGTCCGTGTGATTTCCCTGGACGAGGGTGACGAGCTGGTCGACTTGGCCCGCCTCGCCCGCGATCTGGAGGAGCTCGGCGGACACGGAGCGGACGCAGAACTCGAGGCCATCGGGACCGAGGATGCCCGGAGCTGACGTGATCTCCGACGGTGGCGGGGCGGGGACCGCTGTGGCCCTCGTAGCTGTGGAGGAAATCCGGGCGGCAGCGAAGAACATCGAGGCCGTCGCCGTGCGAACGCCATTGCTGGCATCGAGGATCCGCCTCCCTGAGTCTCCGACGCCACGGCGCGTCTGGCTCAAGTGCGAATCGCTCCAACACGCTGGCGCCTTCAAGCTGCGCGGTGCATACAATTTCATATCATCGTTGAGCGGGCCCGATAGATCTCGCGGCGTCGTCACCTACTCGTCCGGCAATCATGCGCAGGGCGTTGCGTGGAGCGCCCGGGAGCTGGGGTTGGAGGCCACCGTCGTAATGCCTGTCGACGCACCTTCCATCAAACGCGACGCCGTGATCCGCATGGGTGGGAGAGTCGAACAGGTGGGCACGACGACGATCGAGCGCCGGGCCCGGGCCGAAGAGATCGTCGCGGCACAGGGGGGCGTGATGGTACCACCGTTCGACGACCCGACGATCATCGCGGGACAAGGCACGGTGGGTCTCGAAATCCTCGATCAACTCTCCGCCGCCGTACCCGGAGCCCGACCCGGCGTGGTGATCGTGCCGATTGGCGGAGGTGGCCTGATCTCGGGTGTGGCGGCAGCCGTTCGTCGCCTGTCTCCGGACACACGGATCATCGGCGTGGAGCCCGAGGGGGCGCCCAAGATGCGGAAGTCGCTCGACGCCGGTCATCCAGTCACCCTGTCGAGCATCGACACGATTGCGGATGGTCTGAAGCCCGTCCGCCCGGGCGACCTGACGTTCGCGCATGTTGAGGAGCTCGTGGACGATGTCGTCACGCTGACCGACGCATCGATACGCAGCGCTGTGCTGTGGTGCTACGGCCGGCGGCTCGTTGTGGAACCGAGCGGTGCCGCCGCCGTGGCCGGACTGCTGTCGGGCCGCGTGAGACCATCCGAATCAGGGGAGACGGTGGCCGTTCTGTCAGGCGGCAATCTGGATCCTGCTTTGCTGCACGAATGGCTGGAAGAAGACATCTCCTGTGGCTGAGTTATTCGCTGCGGTCACCGCACCCGTGCGCCGGACCGAAGCCGGCATGGAGCAGGCGGTAGTCGAGGCTGGATACCTGCGCTGCATGCGCGTTGCCGGACTGCTGCCCCTGGTC
>JAOTWC010000198.1 GCA_029863105.1 Gemmatimonadota bacterium
TCGGCGGGAGACTGGAGTCCCCCGTGGTGGTCCTTCCGGTGGCAACGGTGGTCGCGGAGGAAGCGTGATTCTCGAGGCGGACCCGCAACTGGATACGCTGCTGGACTTCAGCTACCGCGAAAACTACGCGGCCGGGCGGGCCGGTCACGGAGAAGGGGGCAACCGCACCGGCGCCGACGGCGAGGATCTCGTCCTTCCCGTGCCCCCCGGGACCATCGTACGTGACGCCGATACGGGTGAGAGACTTGGCGAGCTCCTCGTCGCCGGGGACCGACTCGTGGTGGCGAAAGGCGGCCGTGGGGGGCGCGGGAACGCGTCCTATGCCACGTCGACGAACCGCACACCGCGAGAATGGGAGCCGGGCGAATGGGGGGAAGAGCGGCGCATCGAGTTCGAACTGAAGCTGATCGCGGAAGTCGGTCTCGTGGGGGAGCCAAACGCGGGCAAGTCGACGTTTCTGGCGGCCGTGTCCGCGGCGCGCCCGAAAGTCGCCGACTATCCGTTTACGACACTGGTTCCTAACCTCGGAGTCGTGCCGCTGTCCGGCGGTCGAACGCTCGTGATCGCTGACATCCCGGGGATCATCGAAGGTGCCGCGGAGGGCAAGGGCCTCGGCACCCAGTTTCTGCGTCATATCGAGCGTACGCGCACCCTCGCGCTCATGGTGCCGGCGGACGCCCCGGACATGCAGGCTGCCTATGGTCGATTGCGAGCCGAATTGCGGGCGCACGATCCGCTACTTGCTTCCTTTCCGTTCTGTCTGATCGTCACGAAGAGCGATCTCGTACCCGCAGAAGACCGGCATACGCTGGCGTCCTCGATACACGCGCCGGAAGCCTGGGCGACATTCGCGATTTCCGCAGTTTCGCGGGACGGACTCACGGAGCTGTGCGAGGCGCTGTGGGGTCGCGTGCGGGAGGCCAGACGACAGGATGCCGGCGGCGAGGATCCGTTTCCCGAGCTGGACGATTGGCGGCCCTGACCCGGCCGGCATTCCGCGTGTCGCCCGAGATCGCAGCCGCCCTGGCGCTCGCGGGGACTGCGGGCTTCGGGCCGGCGACCGTTCGCCGGCTGATCGATCGCCATGGATCCGCGATCCGAGCTCTCGAAGAAGCGCCCGGCGCACCGCAACCGAGGGTCGCCCGGCGGCTCGGCGACGAGGCCGGGCGAGAACTGCCGGCCGGCGCTCGCATGCTGTCTTACGGGGGACCGGGCTACCCCGGCTGCCTGGCGCGACTCCACGATCCCCCCGTCGTGCTGTGGGCCGCAGGTCCGCTCCCCGTGGAGGCCGGAACCTCTGTCGCCGTAGTCGGGACGCGAACGGCCACGGCCGATGGCCGCCGCCTTGCGCGGCGAATCGCGCGCGATCTGGCCTGCCGGGGAATCCGCATCATCAGTGGACTCGCCAGGGGCATCGATGCGGAAGCGCACTGGGGGGCACTCGAGGCGGAGGGCGAGACCCTCGCTGTCCTCGGTTCGGGCCTGAATTTCGAGTATCCCCGCCTGAACCGCGGGTTGTACGCCGAACTGCGGAGAAGCGGCGCATTGTTGACAGAGTTCGCGCCGAACGAGCGACCTGCGGCGCATCAGTTCCCGCGACGCAACCGAATCGTTGCGGCGCTGGCGGATGCCGTGCTCATCGTCCAGGCAGGTTGGAAGAGCGGCGCCCGGATTACGGCGTCACACGCCGCGGACATCGGTGTCGACGTGCTCGCTTGTCCAGGCCCGGTAGACCTGTCGGCCAGCGAAGGGTGTCACGCGCTGCTGAAGGACGGAGCCGGATTGGTGACCTGCGCGGATGACGTCCTGCAGGCGCTGGCGTGGGACGGTTCGAGATCGGTGCCCGTGACGCGCGACCACGACATGGCGTGCCTCACCTTGGACGACTCCGATCGCCGGATCATGGATCGGCTCGCCGAAAGTCCGGCGGACATCGACGAGCTGGCGGGCCTGGTTGGCGGACCCGGCCTGGCCGCGTCGTCGCTCGGGCGACTGGAAGCTCTCGGTCGCGTGTCCGCCCTGGCGGCCACGCGCTTCGAAAGGGCGCGATGAGCGGCGCGCAGCCTCCGCGCCCGCGCGGCGTTTACGTCCACGTTCCGTTCTGCGCCAGGCGATGCCACTATTGCGACTTCTCGGTTGCGCGGGCACGTCACCTCCCCATCGGCGACTATCTCGCGGCACTCGAGGAGGACCTCCGGCAGTGGTTCAGCGGACCTGACGACGCCTGTCCCGTCCCAATCGACACCCTGTTCATCGGCGGAGGGACGCCTTCGCTGCTCGGCGTGGACGGAATGGCGGCACTCTCGGACCTTCTGCGCACGCGGTTCAGCTGGGATGCGGATCGCGTCGAATGGACGGCCGAAGCAAACCCCAACAGCCTGAGCGTCGAAGTCGCTGTCGGGTGGCGGAAGCTCGGTGTCAATCGCCTGAGCCTCGGCGTCCAGTCTTTTCAGGCCGAGCCGCTGGACTGGCTCGGCCGTCTTCACGATCCGCGCGAAGCGGAACAGGCGGTCCGCACAGCCATTCGAGCCGGGTTCGACCGATTGAACGTCGATCTGATCTTCGGCCTCCCGGCAGATGTCCGCCGGTCCTGGTCCCAGGATGTGGAGCGGGCTGTCGAGCTCGGTGTATCGCATATCAGTTCGTACGGCCTGACGGCGGAGCCACGCACGCCGCTTGGCCGTTGGGTCGATGTGGGTCGGGTCCGAATGCCGGGCGACGGCCGGTATGCCGATGAGTACCTGGAGGCTTCCGCCATCCTCGTCGCAGCGGGTTTCGAACACTACGAGGTGTCGAATTATGCCCGCCCGGGTCATGCGTCGCGGCACAACTGGCTATACTGGGACGGGTCGGAGTACCTTGGCGTCGGCCCGTCGGCACACAGCTACCTGGATGGCGAAAGAATCTGGAACGTGTTTGGCTGGGACCGGTATCTGCAGGCGGCCGTGGAAGGCCGATCCGTACGTGAGGGGCGCGAGCGTCTGGAACCGGATCAACGTCGCCTCGAGCGCGTCTGGCTGGATCTGCGCACTACGCGTGGCTTGGACCCGGCGGATGTCACCGGTCCGGTGGCACAGGCACGACTGGCCGCCTGGCGCGCGGAGGGTTGGGTTACCGACGACGCCCGGCCGCGCCTCGCGCCGGCCGGGTGGTTGCGGCTCGATGCCCTGGCGGCAGAAGTCGCAGAATGGTCAGATGGCGGTCAATCGAGCGGAATCGGGAGCAGGGATTGAGCACAGAGCATCTAACAGAGCGGGAGCGTACGGTTCTTCAGGCCGTTGTGGAATCGTACATTCACAGTGCCGAGCCGGCAGGCTCGCGGAAGATCGTTCAGCAGTTCGACCTGGATGTGTCGGCGGCCACCGTCCGTAATACGATGTCGGATCTGGAGGCCAAAGGCCTGCTCACGCACCCGCATACCTCTGCCGGGCGTATCCCGACCGATCTTGCCTACCGCTATTACGTCGACAGTCTGATGGATCGGCGCGATCTGACGCCTCGGGAAGAAGAGGAGATACACAGGGAGCTCATCGGTCAAGCGCCGGGCTCCGAGCTCGCGGTGCTCGTCCGGCGAGCTGCCAAGGTGCTCGGCTTGTTGACGGGTGAACTCGGCCTGTCGGTCGGGCCGATTCTCGCGGCGGCCATCCTGCTTCACCTTGACCTGGTGCCCATAGATTCCGAGAAGGCTCTGCTCGTTCTGACCCTCGAGTCAGGCGTTGTCCGGACGGTCTACGTGGATCTTCCGACGGCTCTTCCGAGTTCGTCGCTCCGCGCCGTCGCGGCGGTTCTGAATGAGCGGCTCGCCGGAAGTACGCTGCGGGAAATCCACCGGACCCTGTCGGACAGGCTGCGAGACGTTCAATTGCCCGACGGCTCCGCGACGGATCTGATGAACATATTCGTGCAGTCAGGTCCGGAGATCTTCGAGTGGGCGATCCAAGAAGATGACCTGCACCTCGGCAGCATGGCCGTGCTCGTCGGCCAGCCCGAGTTCAGTTCGGGCGAACGAATCCGGGAACTCGTCGAGCTGACCGAGCGGCGGGATCTGCTGGCCT
>JAOTWC010000199.1 GCA_029863105.1 Gemmatimonadota bacterium
ACCGGTCCTTCTGCGAGAGGAGTGTTGCCTCGATGCCGTGACTGCGAAGCCGATCAACGGTGAGCCGCGCAGCTACCTCGTCCTGCCGGCGTGCGACTTCCGCCCACCCCTGCAGGATGTGAACGTATTGATGATCCTCGCAGAGGGGCGTGTGCCGTCCCCCTCTCCGGCAGGGCCCGCAAATGGCTCGTCCACATACGAGACAGGCACGATCGGCTACCCGGTCCCGATGCGCCTCGCATGACATGGACGCGTGAAGACGCCCACACCGAACGCAGTGAGCGGTCGCCTCGGGCCGTGGCGCACCACAGCCCGAACAACGACCGCCCTGTGAGACCAAAGAGTCGCTTCGTTCGCGAATGTCTTTTCGTCGGGTCAGGAACCAGACAGCTCGTACCGGAAGCCGCCGATGATCTCCTCGCTTTCCACCTGTAAACTGAACGCAGCCGTTTCCTGGCCCGCTGGCAGTGTCAGCTCGAGAGGCTCGGTGAACAGATCGGTACCCATCTCGTCAACAAACGTCACGCCAATGGTGTGCGTGCTGCCGGGAGCGCCATCCCGGTTCATGACCTGTCCTTCGATCGAATAGGTCGACTCGCTGACGGGAGACAACCGAGGCCGGAGTAATTCGAAGCTCATCCCGTCACGCGCTTCCAGTGCAGCGAGAGCCCCGTCGAGATCGCCCAGTTCACGCCGGGAATTTGCCAGGAGGTTGAAGTTCACCCGTTCGAGGGGGTAGCGGTTGGTCAATTCTTGGGCAAGCGGCAGCAGTTCCTCGAAGCGTTCGGCCTGGTAGTAGGAATTCGCCAGATTCTCCAGCGTCTCCTTGTTGAACGGATTCAACTCGTACGCCCGCTCAAACGCGATCGCCGCCGGTGCGAAACTCTGCGCACGATACAGTCCGATGCCGACCTGGGACCACTGGCCGAAGCTCAAATCGTCGCGAGCGAGAAGCTCCTCGAAGATCAGCTGCGCCTCGTCCTGCCGCTCCGCGTCCATGAGCGCGATCGCGAAGTTCAAGCGCCCGAGGATATCGTCCGGATGTGCCGTGGCATAAGCGGAGTAGATCTCAAGCGCACCCGCATTGTCCCCGGCGCTCCTGCGCAGTCCGGCGAGATTGATACTGGCCGTGCGCACGATCGCGTCATCGCCACCGGCGGCGAGGGCTGCGACATACCGCTCCGCAGCCAGTTCGTTCTCGCCGCGAGTCTGGTAGATGGACCCGGCGTAGGCAAGCGATCTGGCGTCCTTGTTGATGAGGTTTGCCGTCTCAAACCGCTGGAGTGCCGTGTCCTCATCGCCGGCCTGCATCTGTTCGATGCCGGCGTTGTACTGTCCGACCCATGAGTTGAAGCGTATCTCCGCGACCTGGTCCGCGCAGACCGGTTCCACGTTGGCAAGAATCGTCAGCATCGAGTCGGCCCCCGCGAAATCACGCAGGCCGAGGTACGCGTTGGCCGCCAGCAGGTACGAACGACTGGGAATGTGGTCCAACTCCCAGTTCCTCTCGAGCTTCTCGAGAGCCCGCTTGTAGCGATCCTCTTGCGAACGCGTGTCGTCTCGACTGGCGGCCAGGGCGAACTCAACCTCCGCACTTCGCGTCGCCGAATTTCCCCCCTCGACACACGCCTCCTGCGCGGATGCACTGCCCGGCACGGTGGCCAGTGCCGCCAACCCGACCGCGAGATACCTAATGTCGCCTCTCGTCATAGTCCTGTAAGTCCTATCATAAGTAACGGTTCCGAATTCCACGCATAGCTGCGAGCCAGTTGCGCACCGGTCCACAGGTCTCATCCTGCCCTGTCGCTCGAATCGACGCAAGCAGGTCCTCAACCTGTATACCTCCCGTAGTTCCCGAGGTTTCCTGTGTTGAACACGATTACCGTTTCGCCGGCCGCCAGGTCTCCGCGCTCCCGGAGCCGTGCGGCCGCGGCAAGGGTTGCCCCACCCTCGATTCCCGCCGCCAGGCCATCCGTGCAAGCCACGCGACGAGCCTCGGCCCGCATTTCGCTATCCTCGACGCTGATGGCACCTCCTCCTGACTCCCGCAGGGCCCGGAGCATCAAGCCGTCACCGCGGGCCGACGGTACACGAAGGCCCCAGGCAGCCGTCCTGGCGTCAACCCAGGTCTGCGCCGCGTCGTGGCCGGCCTCCCAGGCCCTCACAATGGGGGCGCAGCCCGCCGCCTGCACGGCGTACAGGCGCGTCACGGGCCGGTCGATCAGCCGCAGAGCCGCCGCCTCTCTGAGCGCCTTCCAGGTACCGATCAGGCCGGTTCCGCCTCCGGCGGGATAGATGACGGCGTCCGGGGCCCGCCAGTCGAGTGCTTCGAGGATTTCCAGCCCCATCGTCTTCTTCCCTTCGATGCGATAGGGCTCGCGCAGCGTAGCCAGATCGAAAGCGCCGGTCTCAGCCGCATGCGCGGCGGCCCGGGTCCCGCAGTCGGAGATCAGGCCGTCAACCGGGACCACGTCAGCCTGGTAGGCCGCGCACCTGTCGAATACGGCCTTGGGAGTGTCGACCGGTATGAAGATCGTGGCCGGCACTCCAGCTCTGGCCGCATAGGCGGCGAGGGCCACGCCGGCATTGCCTGCGCTCGGCAGTACGAACCTCTGGGCGCCATCGTGTACTGCCCTGGTGACGGCCGCAGACAGGCCACGGTCCTTGAAGCTACCGGTAGGATTCCCGCCTTCGTCCTTCATGAGGAGCTTCAGGTCGAGCGCCTCGCCCATCCTGGGGAGAGGCACGAGTGGAGTGCCTCCTTCACCAAGTGAAACAGGTGCCTCACCGGGAAGCAGGGGAAGGAGCTCACGGTAGCGCCACATGCCGCCCTGCCGGGTCGCCCACGTGTCGCGAAGCGCGGGTCCCGAGCCCGCCGACACCGTCCGGTAGCAGACCAGCTGCGGGGAGCCGCAGGCGGTACAAAGCGCAGCCAGCGGTATCGGATCGGTCATGGAACCACAGGCGCCGCACTCAAGGTAGAACGAGGTCAAGGCTTCCCTCCGAGTGACAACGCATCGAGGATACGAGCAGCCGTATCACGTCCGATCCCGGGGGTCGCCGACAAATCCTCCACGGTCATCCGGCGGATCGCCGCAACGCTGCCGAACCTGCGGAGAAGCTCCTTCTCACGTTTCGGCCCTACCCCGGGTATGCTTGACAGCTCGGACTTCAGCGTCCGCCTCCTCCGCAGACGCCGATTGTAGCCGACCGCGAACCGATGTGCCTCGTCCCGGGCCGTCTGGAGCCAGCGCAAGCCCGGATCTGAAGCGGGAAGCTGAACAGGCCCGTCGCCGTGCACGCGATAGATCTCTTCGAGTCGCTTGGCAAGGGAGATGACGGGCAGGTCGGACACGCCCGCCGACTCCATCCCCTGGAGGGCCGCACCCAACTGTCCCCTGCCCCCATCGACCACCACCAGATCCGGCAGACTGCCCTCCTCCTCCACGCGCCGATGGAAGTAGCGACCGACGACTTCCTGCATCATCGCATAGTCGTCCACGTCTCCGTCCACCGTGTTTCGAATGCGGAACCTCCGATACTGGCTGCGATCCGGACGACCGTCCGTCAGCCATACGGCGCTGCCGACGGATTCGCTCCCTCCAAGTGTCGAAACATCAAAGCAGACCAACGATCGCACTGGTGAGTCGAGCGACAGAGCGTCGGCGAGCCGGTGGGCCGCATCGGGCAGCGGTGCCGAATCGGGCCCCGCCTTTCCCAGGGAACCGATGTCCGGTTCGGCCGCCAGGTGCCGCGCGTTCTCTTCTGCCAGCTCGAGCAGTCGCCGCTTCTGTCCCCGCTGAGGTCGGAAGATCTTCACCGCCGTGCCCCTCCGTTCGGCGAGGATGTCCGCCAGCACGTCGCTGTCCGAGGGGACGACCGGGACGAGGATCTCCTCCGGTACGTCACCCATGGGTATGTAAAAACCTCGCAACGCTGCGGCCACCACGTCGCGCCTCGACGCCCCTTCAGCCTCACGCACGAGGCGTGCTTCCTTTCCGATCAGATGCCCGTCCCGAACC
>JAOTWC010000200.1 GCA_029863105.1 Gemmatimonadota bacterium
TCCACGAGCTGGCGCAGTTCCGCGATGCGGGCGACGAGTTCGTCTCTCTCGGTGGCCACCTTTCGGCTTTCCAGCTGAGTGAGTCGGGCCAGCCGCATCGCGAGAATCGCCTCCGCCTGGCGCTGGCTGAGCCCGAACTCCACGCACAGTCTGTCCGCGGCGACCGCGGGTGAGCTGGAAGTACGAATCAGGGAGATAACCCGGTCTATGTCTTCGAGGGCCGTCAACAGCCCCTCGAGCACGTGAACGCGGTCCTCCGCGCTCTCCATCTCGAAAGCCGCTCGACGACGAATCACGACCAGCCGATGTTCGACGAACGCCGAGAGCGCCTGTTTGAGATCGAGCTGTACCGGCCTGCCCTCTACGAGGGCCAGCATGATCACTCCAAACGTGGTCTTCAGCTGGGTCTTGAGGAACAGCGTTTTCAGTAGCCTGGTGACATCAGCGTCACGTTTGACTTCGATCACGAGTCGCAAGCCGTCCCGATCCGACTCGTCGCGAAGATCGGAGATCGATGTGACCCGGCCACTGCGCACGATCTTCGTGATCTGCTCGATGATCCTCGACTTGTTGACCTGGTAGGGAAGCTCCGTCACTACGAGAGACCGCTTTCCGTAGGCGCCCTCTTCGACGTGCAGGCGGGCTCGCATTTCAATGAGTCCCCGGCCCGTCCGGTAGGCGTCCCCGATGCCTTCATAGCCGAAAATGTAGCCGCCTGTCGGGAAATCCGGGCCCTCGATGAACGCGATCAGCTCGTCGAGATCGCAGTCCGGGTTCTCGACGAGGTGGCGGGTCGCCGCGACCAGCTCACGCAGATTGTGCGGCGGGATCTTCGTCGCCATTCCGACCGCGATCCCGTCGGAGCCGTTCAACAGAAGGTGCGGGAGTCGGGTCGGCAGCGACGTCGGTTCCATGTTGCTGCCATCGAAGTTCGGAACGAAGTCCACCGTATCCTGGCCGAGATCGGCCAGCAGCTCTATCGCGATCGCCGCCAGGCGCGCCTCCGTATATCGGTATGCCGCCGCGCTGTCTCCGTCGATCGAACCGAAGTTTCCCTGACCGTCGATCAGCGGATAGCGCAGGGAGAAGGTCTGAACCATCCGTACGAGCGTGTCGTACACCGCGCTGTCGCCATGGGGGTGGAACTTGCCCAGCACGTCTCCAACGACGGTCGCGCTCTTCCGATAATCACGGTTGGGCATCAGACCTTGCTCGTACATCGCGTAAAGGATTCGCCGGTGTACGGGCTTGAGACCGTCTCGGGCATCGGGAAGCGCCCGCTGCACGATCACGCTCATAGAATAGTCGATGAACGAGTCGCGCAGCTCGTCTTCGATCAGCCGGGGAACGATTCGCTCGTTCCGGGGGCCGGGATGAGTCACGGGTAACAGCTCCTGTGTGGATTCGACATCGCTCGAGCTTCCATACTCGCGGCACCTGCACGGCGCGAGCAAGACCGGCTTCAGCGAACGAGCAACTGCAGGGCGCTCCGCTGGGCTGGAGAGGGCTCGGCTGGGATGGCGATGGGGATCGCCGGCTCGCTTGCGGACTCCGGAAGGTACAACAGGACGACACCCCCAGCGGCCGCCGGTTCGACCGTCACGTCGGTCGCCAGTCCCGTCTCGTCCAACTGGACCAGGCGTCCCTTGGTAAGACGGCGGGCGATCCAGGCGCCGTAGCCCACCCAGGCGGCAACCGGGTCGGCGCCACTCTCAATCGCAGCCGTGACGACCTGATCGTATCGGGAGGTGGCCTCGGCGAATCCCTCGGCGTCCCGTTTGCGCAGCCTTACCAGGACGGCGCGATACGTGGGTCGGAAATCGGCCAGTCCCGCTGCTGCCAGCGCCTCGGCCGTGCGGATGGATACCGGGTCGTCCGGCTTACTCACCTGCCTTCATCGAATCCAGGAACTCATCGTTGTTGTCAGTGCGTTTCAGACGCTCGAGCAGAAACGAAATCGCCTCCGCCGGTGGCATGTCCGCCAGGAAGTTGCGCAACAGGTAGATGCGGTTGAGCTCGATATCGTCCAGCAGCAGTTCCTCGCGCCGCGTGCTCGAGCGGGTCACATCGATAGCAGGGAAGATCCGCTTGTCGGAAATCTGCCGGTCGAGCAGCACTTCGCTGTTTCCCGTGCCCTTGAATTCCTCGAAGATCACTTCATCCATGCGGCTGCCCGTCTCGACGAGCGCCGTCGCGATGATCGTGAGGCTGCCGCCTTCCTCGATGTTGCGGGCCGCCCCAAAGAACCGCTTTGGCTTGTGCAGGGCATTCGCGTCCACGCCGCCCGACAGGATCTTCCCGGAGTGCGGTACCGTGGTGTTGTAGGCGCGCGCCAGCCTCGTAATCGAATCGAGCAGAATCACGACGTCCCTCTTGTATTCCACCAGGCGCTTCGCTTTTTCGAGCACCATCTCCGCTACCTGCGTGTGTCGATCGGCAGGTTCGTCGAACGTCGACGAAATGATCTCGGCGTCGACGTTTTCCTCCATATCCGTGACCTCTTCCGGGCGCTCATCGATGAGCAGGACGATCACGTACACGTCCGGCGAGTTTTCTCGAATCGCGTTCGCCATCTTCTGCAGGAGGATCGTCTTACCGGCCTTCGGCGGAGACACGATCAGCATGCGCTGTCCCTTGCCGACCGGTGCCATCAGGTCAAGCACACGCATCGACACGTCGCCACTGGCGACCTCGAGCGGCAGCCGATCCTCGGGATACCGTGGGCGGAGATTGTCGAACGCGATCCGATGTTTCGCCGCTTCGGGATCGTCGTTGTTGACCTCCTCCACCTTCAGCAATGCCAGATAGCGCTCTCCCTCTTTCGGGGGCCGTACCTGCCCCAGGACGGTGTCACCGGTCCGGAGATCGAATCGCTTGATCTGAGAGGGCGAGACGTAGATGTCGTCGGGGCCGTAGAGGTAGTTCCAATCCTGGCTGCGCAGGAAGCCGTACCCTTCCGGGAGGATCTCGAGGACTCCCTCGCCTCGAAGTACGACCTCGGAATCGAGCAGGTTCTGCTCGATGCGGAAGATCAGGTCCTGCTTTCGCATGCCCGAGAAGTTGTTGATCTTCAGTTCCTCGGCCATGCCGTGCAGTTCGGCGACTGACTTTGATTTCAGTTCGGCAATGTCCACGAGAGGTAGCTCCGTCGTTCAACCTGCCATGGGCGAACGGGGTAGTTGTTGCAGAAAACCACGGCTCAAGGGTAGACAATCGGTTGGCCCCGACAGATTACCCGATCTGATAGGAACGGTCAAGATCGCGGGGTGGCTCCAGCACCTATACGTTGGCCGGCCTCGACGGGTTCCATGCCCTGCGATGCTGCCTCAGTCCTTCAGACACGCTGCAACGGGAGACGATATGGCCAGACACAACCGCGAGGCTCGCGGTACAGATCAGCGGGGTGTGGCGTGGAACATCGACTACCAACCGGACTGGCTCAGTCGCGTCAAGGTGTCGCGACCGCTGCCGGCAGGTCGGCGTCGCTCGAGCCTGACGATATTCCGCAATCCGAAGCGACGTGCCGAAGCTCCGCCGGGAAAGGTCGTGCGCACAGATATTCGGGCCCTGGACGGCTCCGCGCAGTTTCGAGTCGCGATCGAAGATCCCGGTGCAATCGTCGATTCGATCGTTGTCGTCGCACGTCAGCGCCGCGGCAATCGATGGGAGAAGGTGAAGTTCATCCTGGAGGCGAGGATGCCGCCGCCGCGCGGTTAGTACACGTGGCTAGAACAACCGAAACCGAAGCCAGCGAAACGGGTGCGCCGCGAGTTCGGTCTGCAGGCTGTCCAACTGGGCTCGCGTCCGCTCCGCCTGAGACTGCAGCTCGCCGTCGTGCAGCAAGCGGCCCGTAGTCCCTCGGGCCGCCCGCAGATGCTCGTCCATTCGCTCCATCCGGTTTCCCAGCCGTTCCATCGTCTTCGCCACCGGGTCGATCGCCGATGATCTGGCATCTGCCCGCTCCGATATCGCCGCCATTGACTCCGCCAGTCGTGTGAGG
>JAOTWC010000201.1 GCA_029863105.1 Gemmatimonadota bacterium
GCTGTGACGAACTGCGTTTCGAGGACATTTTGATTCTGCACCGCAAAGTTCTGCGATGTCACCGAGAACAATCCGTCCAGGCTCAGACCAAGTCCCTGACCGAGTTCCCGATCGTATCCGAGGCTGGCCTTCCACGTGCGCGGATACTCGAAATCAGGCGAAAACACGTTGATGCTGGGTGTCGGCGGCGACGCCGCGCCACCGCCAGCGCAGGCGGTCGGGATTGTCGAGAGGTCAGCCGCGAACGCGGCGTAGTCCGGAGTCGGCGTATTGGCCCCGGAGCAGAACAAGCTCAACTGGTTGGCACCCGTGTTAAGCAATGAGTTCGAATAGAGCACGGATGGGAAACGGCCGAAGAACAGGCCCACGCCGCCGCGGAGCTGGCTGTTTCCGTCGCCGTTCGGATCGTACGTGAAGCTGAACCGCGGTGAGAGGTTCTTATCTCCCGGTGTGACCCGCGTGTCGAGGTTGAGCGGCGAGTCCAGAAGATCCTGGTTCAGCGGCGCAGCGTCCGGAATCGTCGTGATGTCGTACCGGGCTCCAAACGTCAGCGTCAGCTTGTCCGTCGCGCGCCAGGAATCCTGAATGTAGAAGCTGAACTCCCGCGTGCTGTATTCCGCCAGCGGCAGCACGTCGTCGTCCGTGAAGAACAGTCCATCGTCACCCGGATTGGGCAGGGAACGCGTGAACTGCGTGGCGATACCGTTCTCGAGGTTATCAAGCGCACTCGTGCCAAGCGTGTTGTTGTCCCGGAATTCGAACTGTCCCTGCTGGTTGAAGAAGAAGAAATTCACGTAGGAGAAATTGTTGAAGTGGACACCGAACTTCATGTCGTGGTTGCCGGTCGTCCAGTGCAAGTTGTTAATGAATTCCCACGTTGTTTCCTCGAGGTTGTTCGGCAGCACGGGGTCGTTTTGCGCCTCCATATCCCCGGACTCTCTGCCGACGGGGCATCTGGCAGACGCGGAATTGCCGGGGACCTCTGCCTCGTAGCAGTAGCTCGAGAAGACCTCAACCTCGGGTAGCAGAGAGTTCGCTTCGCGCGGTCTCGGCTCGGTTGCATACTGGATGCGTGCTTCGTTCCACAATGTCGGCGACAGGATCGACGTGAGCGACACGACGCTCGAGTTGCCCGTATTGAAGAATATCCCCCCGTTGCCGACCGTCTCGTTCGAGCTGACCCGGTCGCCCAGGCTTTCGAGCTTGGTATAGTTGTGCCGCAAGGTCAGTCGATTGTTGTTGTTCAGCTGCCAGTCGATGCGGCCGAAGAAGGTCGTCTCGTCCTGCGTCTGGGGCGATATGCCGGCCGCGTCCTCAACCCCGTACGTATTCCTCAGAATGTCCAGGAGCCGAGCGACGCTGTCCGGATGGAACGTCAGCGTCGCATCGGGCGTGTCAGTCGGTGAGGGCAGGGCGAATACCGGCTGGTCGCGGTCCTGCCGCTCGGCGGCGATGTAGAAATGGACCCTATCCTGCAAGATCGGCCCGGAGAGTGTGATGCCCAGTTGCCGGGACTTGAAGTCCGGCGCCGGACGTCCGAAGAAATCCGACTTCGTGATTTCGGCGTCCCGGAAATATCCGAAAGCGCTGCCGTGGAACTCATTCGTGCCCGACTTCGTGACTGCGTTGATCACGCCGCCACTGAAAAAGCCGAACTCCACGTCGAAACCGTTCGACACGACCTGGAACTCTTCCACGCTCTCAATCGAGAACGCGAACGGAATCCGATCGGAGCCCCGCGCCTCGCCACCGAAGAACGTTCCGGTCGAGCCGGCACCGTCGATCTGCACCAGGTTGGCGCCGCGGCGGCCGCCGCCCAGTGACAGGTTGCCGCCTGTTCCGTCGCCGGCGGAGACGCCGACCTTGGGCGACAGAGCAACCAGATCAGCAAAATTGCGCCCGATCACCGGTATTGCCGCGATCTGCTCCGAAGACACCAGGTCGACCACACCCGCCTGGTCCGGGTCGATGAGCCCCTGTTCCACCGAGACGGAAAGCGGAGCCAGTTCCGCCGCCCCGACCTCGAGCACGAAATTGACCAGCTGCGTCGAACCCAGGGTGACGCGGATGCTCTCCCGCACCTGCGCCTGATACCCGATACGGCGTGCTTCGACGTTGTACGTACCGACAGGTACCGACGGGAAGACATACGAACCGCCGGCAGTGGAGAGCGTCGTGGTCCGAACGCCCGTGGCTCTATTCGCGGCCGTGATCTCGACCGTGCCGATTGCCTGGCCATCGGCAGCGCTGATGCTGCCGCGAATGACACCCGTCGTCTGCTGCGCGCCGGCCGTGCCGGCAAGCGTAAAGACGAACAGGAGGGCCAGAGTGCTTCGTACGAGGTTTCTGCCCATGACAGACTCCGTTCTGGGACTGGAGTGAACACCCTCACGACGAAGTAGGCTGAGCCGCCCGAAGTGACGTAGTCAAGTCACCGGCGACAGCCCCTCAGATGCCTCAACAAATACTGCGGAAACGTCCCCGCTGCAACCTCCGTAGCCGTATCGGCCGTTGGAGTTACGCTCTACGGCACCAGATTCGCGCGCCCGTCGCCGGCCGCTGCTTCGGCCAGTGCCGCGTGCGCCGCTGCCAGTCGCGCAACCGGGACTCGAAACGGCGAGCAGGACACATAGTCGAGTCCGAGTTCGTGGCAAAACGTCACCGAGGCCGGGTCGCCCCCGTGCTCCCCGCAGATTCCCACCTTCAAGCTCCGGCTCACCGCGCGCCCCTCCTCCACGGCAAACCTCATCAGACGACCCACACCTGGTTCGTCGATTCGCTGAAATGGGTCGTGGCTGTAAAAGCCCGACTCGACGTATCCCGGGAGGAACGAACCGGCGTCATCGCGTGAGATGCCGAGCGCCGTCTGGGTCAGGTCGTTCGTGCCGAACGAGAAAAAATCAGCTCTCGACGCGATATCTCCTGCCGTGATACAGGCGCGCGGCAGTTCGATCATCGTACCGACGGAGTAGTCGATCCGGTCGCCGTGTTCCCGGAAAACGTGACCGGCCGTTTCATCAATCAGCGCCCGCTGGTTGATGAACTCCGCCACGTGGCCGACGAGCGGAACCATGATCTCCGGGCGGGGATTTCCTCCCTCGCCCTTGACGGCAAGCGCGGCTTCCAGGATCGCGCGGGTCTGCATCCGCGTGATTTCCGGCCGATCGAACGCGAGCCGGCAGCCGCGGTGCCCGAGCATCGGATTCGCTTCGGTCAGGCGTTCGACATCGGCCAAAATTTCGGCGCCGCTGCGGCCCGTGATCTGCGCCAGGTGCTCGATCTCCTCGGGCTCCGAGGGCAAGAACTCGTGCAACGGGGGATCCAGCAGACGCACGGTCACGGGCAATCCGTCCATCGCCCGGAAGATCCCGATGAAGTCGTCTCGCTGCATCGGGAGAAGGCGGTCGAGAGCCTCGCGACGCGCATCCGCGCCCCGTGCCAGAATCATCTCGCGCACGGCGGCGATTCGCTCGTAACCGAAGAACATGTGCTCGGTCCGGCACAGGCCGATGCCCTCGGCCCCCCGATCCCGAGCCGCGGTCGCATCGTGCGGGGTATCTGCGTTCGCGCGCACGCGAAGTCGGCGCTCCTCGTCCGCCCACGACATCAGCCGGTAGAAGTACTCATCGGGCTCCGGCAGAACGGTGGGGATTCGTCCCGGGATCACCTCTCCCGACGCGCCGTCCACGGTGATCCAATCGCCCCGTCGCACGACGCTCTCGCCGGCCCGAATCTCGCCTGCCTGTTCGTCGATCCGCAGATCCCTCGTTCCCACCACGCAGCACTTGCCCATGCCGCGCGCGACGACGGCTGCGTGGCTGGATCGGCCGCCGCGGCACGTAACGATCGCCTGCGCCGCCACCATGCCTTCGAAGTCATCCGGAGAGGTCTCCTCGCGGACGAGGATTACGTCCTCCCCGGCCGCCGCCGGCTCGACGGCCTCGGCC
>JAOTWC010000202.1 GCA_029863105.1 Gemmatimonadota bacterium
GACGCTTGGTGCGACAGCGGGTGGCTATGTCGTCAGGGCGACCGCGGAAGGCGGCTCGGCCGAGTTCATCGTGATCGCGTCCGCCGTGAACTTCGGCGTGAGTACACAGTCGGGCGCCGGCCAGGTAGGTGTCACGGGATCTGTCCTGCCGGAGCCGCTGGTCGCTCGCGTACTGAGTCCGGATGGCTCTCCGGCGGCAGGAGTAAACCTCACGTTTTCGGTGGTCGAGGGGGCCGGCGCTTCCGTGTCAGAATCCACGGTTGCGACAACGGAGGATGGCACCGCATCGACGATTCTGACCCTCGGCCCGTCGAACGGGCGGGTCCGCGTGACCGTGACGGACGGCGTAGGGTCGGCCACGTTCGTGAACTGGGCGTGCGGTGGAGACGCGGCCGCGGGTTTCGTGTCCCTGCCGGTCGGCGGTGATACGACTGTCGTGGGAGCCGACGTCGGGTGCATCCAGTTCGACTCGCAAGCCTCGGGTGCCTCGTTTGACGTCGTCTTGACGCCCACGAACACCAACCTGCAGTTCAACCCGTTTCACCTCTACGTTGCGGCTGCAGGCGGGGGCGTGCCGCGGATCGCGCCGGCCGGGTTTTCTCGTCTGCCGGCGGCTGACCGCAGGCAAGACCGGTTGCTCAGGTCGGAGTTGCGATATGAGTGGGATCGTCGCTTGCGGAATCTCGAACGCAACCTGCTGCCGAGCATCCGCGAGCGAGCCGCACGAGGCGGATTCGCCCTGGCGGATGTGCCGACCGTTGGCGACACGCTGGAATTCGGGTTTTCGTGCGTGAGCCAGTCGTCCTTCCCGGGCACCCCTTCGTCCATCACGGGTGTGGTCACAACGATCAGCGACAGAGCCGTGATCGTCGAGGACACCGTCGGGGCGGGGTCGTTCACGACCGCCGAATACGAAGCCATAGCGAGCAATTTCGACGACGTGATCTTCGCGACAGACACGCTGTACTTCGGGAGTCCTGGAGACATCGACGCCAACGGAGGACGAATCGTTCTCCTGTTCAGTGCGGGTGTCAACACGATGTCGGATGTGAATCCGAACGGCTACGACGACGGAATCGTAGCGGGCTTCTTCTGCCCGACCGATCTCGGCTCCGGATCGGGAAACCAGGCGGAGATGTTCTACCTCGTCATGCCGGATCCATCGGGAGAATACACGGCTGCGCCCGATGCGGGACTGACAAAGGAAGAGGTCCTGACGTTCGTCAACGGGACGATCGCGCACGAATTTCAGCACCTGATCAACGCGCAGACCGGGTCCGGGGGCGGGTTCGCCGTCTGGCTGAACGAGGGTCTGTCCCACCTCGCGGAGGAGGTCGTCGGCCACGCAAGCACCGGGCTCACTCCCGGCAGCGAACTGACGCTCTCGGACTTTGACGGCGTTGCGGGCGGCATCGAGTCCTTCAACACCTATCACATCGGGAACTGGTTCAACCTGGCGCAGTACGTGAAGGCTCCGGCAGATACGGCCGGCCTGGTCATGGCGAGCGATCCGTTCGGCCCGGCCACGTTCCGGCTGCGGGGAGCGGGGTGGAGCTTCATCCGCTATCTGCTCGATCGATTCGAGTCCGGCCCGACAGAGGCGGGGCAGACGCGCGCCCTGATTCAGAGCGCCGTGCCCGATTCCAGGGATGCGGTCGAGGACGTGTTTGGCGTGCCGTTCGAAGCGCTGGTGTCGGACTGGGCTGCGATGCTGGCCGTCGAAGATCGATCCGACGTCACGCCGCGCATCGATCTGCAGCTGTCCTCCTACAAACTGCGCGAAATGTACGCAGAGTTGAGCCTTCGCTCTTCGGCGTTTCCTCCGGGCGGCTACCCATTGTCGCCAGGGATTCTCGACCTGGCGGCATCCGCGGAACGACCGACCAACCTGTTCTCGTACACGAGCGAGTATCTGCGTCTCGAAGCGCCGGGAGGGGCGGGGCCGTCCGGCATTCGGCTCGGTCAGGCGGCTACGGCGGACGACGTGTCGTCCTCCGTCGGCGCACGGGTCGTCATCGTGCGAACCAACTGACGTCGACGATGATCAGCAATGCCGGAACACCTCGGCTCACCGCGACCCTGCAGGACCTGCTGACGAGGTTTGATCGGCGCGAACCGCTGGCGCTGGCCCGCTCCATATCGCTCGTCGAAAACCAGGGGGACGGGTTCGAGTCGCTGCTGCACGCTTTGCACAATCGGCTCGGGCGGGCTCGCCGCCTGGGAATTACGGGACCACCCGGAGCGGGCAAGTCGACACTCACCGCATCTCTGGCCCGACTACTCCGCGATGCCGGCGAGACGATCGGCGTCATAGCGGTCGATCCAAGCAGTCCATTCACGGGGGGAGCCTTGCTCGGCGACCGTGTGCGAATGGACGACCTGACAACGGAGCCCGGCATTTTCATCCGGTCGATGGCGAGCCGCGGGTCGCATGGCGGTCTGTCCGCGACCACCCGCGAAGCGGCCGACCTGATGGACGCATTCGGGTTCGATCGCATCATCCTCGAAACGGTGGGCGTTGGGCAGTCGGAACTCGAGATCGCCTCGCATGCGGACACGACCGTGGTCGTCCTTGTGCCTGAGTCCGGAGACGGCATCCAGGCGATGAAGGCGGGTCTGATGGAGGTGGCGGACGTATTCATCGTGAACAAGGCGGATCGGCCGGGAGCTGACCGGCTCCGGAAGGAGATCGGGATGGTCAACGGTCTGCGTATCGGACGCTCGCAGCCCTCGCTTCCCGGTCACCATGGAGTGGACCTGTCTCAGGTCGGAAAGGAAGCCCCGGCGCAACCCGCCTTCGAGGGTTGGGAACCCCCGGTGCTGATGACCGTCGCGTCGCGCGGCGAGGGGATCTCGGAGCTGGCCGCGGAGTTGGACCGTCACTACGAGTGGTTGCAATCGACCGGTGCGCTCGAAGCCCGGAGATTGGAAGCGGCCGCCGAGCACGCACGAATGGTCCTTGAGAGGGCGGTCACGCGCCGGGGGGCCGCCGCCTGGCGGAAGTGGATCGAGGAGGTCGGTGCCGATGCGGGTCTCGCCGGCAGGTCCCCGTACGAGACGGCTCGACACCTCGTCGCACGGATCTGTCCGGGCGACGAAACGAGCGGTTCCCGGATCGACGGTTGAGGCCAAGCTGGAACGCGGGCGTCCCACCCCCGTATATTCCACCGGACAGCGAACCTCGTACAAGGACGGGAAATGCCCCACGTACTGGACGATCCGATGGATGCGGGTGCCGAACTGCGTGCCGAGCTGGAGCGCCGTCGTTTGGCGCTTGCGGAAGTGGAGCAAGCGCTGAAGCGGTGGGAAGATGGGGTCGCCAACACGGCCCAGCGTGGCGAGGCGGACTTCACGTCCGTCTCGGGTCGGGAGGTCCGACCTGTCTATACGCCACTCGACCTGGAGGGGTTTGACTACCTGCGCGACCTCGGCATGCCCGGCGAGTTTCCGTATACGCGTGGCCCCTACCCGACGATGTACCGCACGCGCCTGTGGACCAAGCGGCTGTTCGCCGGCTTCGCGACACCCGAGCGGACGAACGAGCGCTACAAGTTCCTGCTGGCCCGCGGCCAGACAGGCCTCTCGGTCGCGTTCGATTTTCCCACCCTGATGGGCTATGACTCCGACGATCCGCTGTCGGAAGGGGAAGTCGGAAAGTGCGGCGTTTCGATCTCAAGTCTCGCCGACATGGAGACGCTGTTCGACGGCATCCCGCTGGACGAAGTGTCGGTCTCCATGACGATCAACGGTCCTGCGATCATGCTGTACTGCTTTCTCCTCGTCGCAGCAGAAAAACAGGGCGTAGGGTTCGAAAAGGTCCGCGGCACGATCCAAAACGACATCCTCAAGGAGTACATGGCGCAGCACGCGTGGATCTTCCCGCCGCGGCCGGCGCTCAAGGCCATCACTGAC
>JAOTWC010000203.1 GCA_029863105.1 Gemmatimonadota bacterium
CAAGGCCATCAGCCGCACGAATATCAGCAAGGCGTCCACGGCAATGCGGGGCGTGGGTCGCGCCTCGAAGCACAAAGACGACATCGGGCGCGCCTCGGAGGCTCTCGGAAGCCTGCAGACAGACCTCCAGGCGCTGGAACAGGAAATGACCTCCGAACTCGACGGGGTCCGGGAAGAATGGGATGCGGCCGCGATGGAAATCGAGGTCGTCGAAGTCTCTCCGAGAAAGTCCGACATCAGCGTGAAGCGGGTCGCGCTTGCGTGGGTCCGGCAGGAGTGAGAAGAGGGCGGCCCGTCTGCGGCCGCCCTCCCCAACATCGCTGTGAACGGAGGGTCAGTCGTTCAACAGGAACGTGACTTTCATGTTCACGCGGTATGCCTTGATCGCGCCATCTTCGTAGTCGACTGTCATCTGCTGGACCCAGGCACCCTTGATTCCGTTGAGCGTCTTGTCGGCCCTGGCGAGCCCTGCTTTTACAGCGTCGTCAAAGCTCACAGTCGATGAGGCAGTGATCTCGGTAACCTTCGCGACGGTCATTCCGTCCCCCTTTCGTTGAGTTTTCGTCTGACGCGTCGGCAGACCCAGCAGGATCAGCCGACGGCACGGGTTTCCATCGGTCACTCCACCAGGGGTGACGCGCGTGCAGTCAATGTATCACGCCGGCGGCGGCCGTCCCACGGGTCAGGTCAGCACCTCGCGCAGGGCGGCGATTGCGCGATCGATGCCGTCGTCGTCGACGTCGAGGTGTGTGACTGCTCGGAGCCAGTCCGGGCCGAGTGCCAGAATCCATACGCCGTGCGCATCCAGGCGGCGGGAGACCTCCTGTGCAGGGAGACCATCCCGTACGACGTCTATCCGGACCGTGTTCGTGTCTGGCCGCACCGGCCGGAGTCCGTCGATCCGCGTGCACGCGTCGAACAGCCGCATGGCCCGCGTATGATCCTCACGAAGTCGCTCGAGGTTGTGGTCCAGGGCGTAGAGTCCCGCCGCAGCGAGGATCCCGACCTGGCGCATCCCGCCGCCGAGCCGCTTGCGGATCGTCCACGCTTCCTCGATGAGGTCTGCGGGACCCGCCAGCAGCGATCCGGCCGGACAGCCCAGACCCTTGGACAGGGAGACCATGACGGTATCGGCACAGGCTGCGATATCGGACAGCGGCACTTCGAGGGCCGCGGCAGCGTGCCACAGGCGCGCACCGTCCAGGTGAACCGGAAGTCCGTGATCGTCGGCCACGGCCCGTAGCGCGATGAGCGCCTCGACGGGCACGACCGAGCCACCCGAGGCACCGTGCGTCTGCTCGACACAAACGAGTGTCGTTCGGGGATGATGTCTGTCGCCCGGTCGTACGGACGCCTTCACGTCATCGGGATTCATGCATCCGCGACGGGAAGCGACGGGAACCAGTTGGACACCGCCGAGCCACGCGGCGCTGGCGTATTCGTAATGAAACACATGTGAATCGGCCTCACAGATCGCCTCGGACCCCGGCCTTGTGTGGAGCAGAATTCCAGTCTGGTTGGCCTGCGTACCGGAAGGAAAGAACAGCGCCGCATCCTTTCCCAGCATCTCTGCGACGCGGCGTTCCAGCTGGTCCGCCGTCGGGTCCTTGCCCAGTACGTCGTCGTCCACCACCGCCTCCGCGATGGCCTGGCGCATTCCGATCGAGGGACGGGTGACGGTGTCACTCCTGAGATCGACAGGTCGAGCGCTCAGCCCGCCACCTCCGATCCGCACCGGGAACAGAACCGGGCCTCCGGTTTCAAGCTCGCATCGCAGACCGCGCACAGCCCGGTTTCAGGAGTTCCGGGCGATCCAGCTCCGGCGTCCCGGGCGCTGATGGCGTCTGCGGCGTATCGGGCGCGGAGCGTCCGATAGTCCTCGTCAATCAGCTTCCCGGTTTCGTGCTCGAACTCGATCTCGCGCAGCGCATCCAGAGCCACCTCGAGATGGTCCGCCGGCGAGGATCCCGTCCCCACCGCTTCCCCGCGTTCGAGCAGCGGCGCGATGAGGACCGCCGCCACCAGGACCGCCAGGATTATTCCGAATACGTAGACTGATGTCATGCTCCGCTCCCTCCGGCGGCCCAGAAGAGCACCGCGTCGATGGCCCGCTTCCACTGTCGTCGCTGCGCCGGCGCGAGCTCCATCGCTCGGGGTTCCGGCTCGAATCGAACGTCTCCGCCTCTGGCCCTCTCCAGTTCATCCGGACCAGCCCACAGACCCGCCCCGACGCCCGCGAGACCCGCCGCCCCGATGGCCGTCAGCTCGGACGCCCTCGGGCGAATCACCGGCCTGCCCAGCAGGTCCGCCTGGGCCTGCATCAGCCAGTCATTTCTGGCCGCCCCGCCGTCCACGCGCAGCGTGCCGAGATCTACTCCCATCGCTCCGGTCATCGCCTCGATGACGTCGGCGCTGGAGTGCGCAATCGACTCCAGCACCGCCCGGACCAGGTGGGCGCGCGTGGTTCCCCGCGTGATGCCGAACATGGCGCCGCGCGCCTCCGCCGCCCAGTACGGCGTCCCGAGTCCGGCCATGGCCGGCACGAACACTACGCCGCCCGTATCGCTCACCGAACGTGCCAGGGCCTCGGTTTCAACTGCCGTCGCGATGAGTCCGAGACTGTCCCTCAGCCACTGGATCGCCGCCCCCGCGATCAGAATCGATCCCTCGTAGGCGAACGCGGCCTCCCCCGACGGGCCGCAGGAAGCCGTCGTGAGAACGCCGGGCACATCGGGACCACGCTCGGACCCGGTTTGCAGGAGCAGGAAGGCGCCCGTTCCGTACGTATTCTTCGCATCTCCGGCATTCCAGCCGGATTGCCCGAACAGAGCCGCCTGCTGGTCACCCGCCACACCACAGATCGGCACCTCGGCGCCCATCCAACTCGCGTCCGTCCTTCCGAAGTCACCGGCCGACGGACGAATTTCCGGCAGGATCGCCCGCGGCACTCCGAACAACGAGCACAGGCTGTCGTCCCACGCGCCGGCATCCAGATCGTACAGCATGGTCCGACTGGCATTCGTCGGATCCGTCGCATGGACCGCGCCCCCGGTGAGCCGCTGGACGAGCCAGGTATCGATCGTTCCGAACGCCAGGTCGCCGGCTTCGGCGCGGCGGCGTCGCTGCGGATCCTGCGCCAGCAGCCACTCGAGTTTCGTGGCTGAAAAGTAAGGATCGAGAACGAGGCCCGTGATCCGGCGAATGTCCGCAGCAGCCGCAGTGTTCCGAAGTTCGTCGCAGCGCCCGGTCGTGCGCCGGTCCTGCCACACGATCGCCGGTGCTACGGGCTTCATCGTTTCGCGATCCCACAGAACGGTGGTCTCGCGCTGATTCGTGATTCCGATCGCACCGAGCCGGCCGGGATCGAGCCGGGCATCGGCCAGAGCCCGCCGCACGGTCGACTCGACCGATGCCCAGATTTCCTCGGCATCGTGCTCGACATGGCCCGGCTTCGGAAAATACTGGGGGAACTCCTCGTAGGCGGAAGAGAGCATCCGGCCGTCCCGTGCGAATATGAGTGCCCGAGATCCGGTGGTCCCCTGATCGATCGCGAGTATCGCATCGGCTCCGGTCATGACGTCCCGTCCCGCTGGTCCCTGACGATTCGACCATACGCATACCGGTAACCCGCAGCCACGAGCAGTTCCAGGAGCGCCGGAACCGGCAGGCCCATCACGTTGAAGAAGTCGCCGTCAATCCGATCGACCAGGGCGGCACCGTACCCCTGGATCCCGTACGCGCCGGCCTTGTCCAGCGGCTCGCCCGTGGCGACGTACGTGTCGCACTCCGATCTCCCGAACCGGCGAAACGTGACCCGCGTCCGGGCCTCTGTCGACACGATTGTCGCGCCGCTCCGCAGTGCCAGGCCCGTGAACACGTCATGGGTTGTCCCCGCCAGTCGCATCAGC
>JAOTWC010000204.1 GCA_029863105.1 Gemmatimonadota bacterium
CTGCTTGACCTCAAGGCCAACGACCGGGGCGCACTCGAGGATCCTCGTTCGGACCGAACCCGCATAAAGGGGCAGGGAGTCCGAAGGCGTGAACAACGTGTGCTCCCGATACCAGAACACGTTGGCCGACCCGGTTTCGAGGAGCGCACCGCCGGACACGCGCACGGCCGCGTCCACTCCCCGCCGGGCGGCTTCCCGGGCGCACAGCACATTGGCCAGGGCACTGCATGTCTTGTAGTGGGGAAGCGTAGGCAGGGGAACGAGCCCATCCGGCAGAATCACGATCGACGGGCTTCGTACGTTCGGAGACGAGGAGACGTCAATAAGCGCGTCCGCCCGTATCGTACCTCTCCCGAATCCGCGCGGTCCGGGCCCGCCGAACACTTGCATCCGGGCGACTCCGTCGCTCGGCGCCGGCCTGAATCCCGACACGACGGCCGCGAGGCGATTGGCCGCCTTCACCGGGTTGTCGAATCCGTCCGGGGGGATCAATCCGATGGCAGCCGCGGCATCGTGCAAGCGGCCCATCTGCAGCTCTGCATCCAGCAGGACGCCGGACCGAATCGCGAGCGTCACGAAGACTCCGTCGCCGTACCTCAATCCACGGCTGGTGGTCGGAACGGAGGGCGTTCCCTCGGGCAGGGAAAAGCTTGTCCAGGTTCTCGTGTTCGCAGCGTTCATCGGCTTCCCCCGTGCGCCCGCCTGCCACGCGTTACATGTTGGGAGCTGCCCTCAGCAACGGACCAAAACATGAAATCTCTCCGGAACCCGCGAAACGTGTTCGTGCTGGCTGTTGCGTTCGGCAGCCTGACATCGTGCACGCCACGCCAGGCGATTGTCGCCAGCGATCCGCCCACCCGTGGGGCGCGCACCGGCGTCGGCGATGGCCCGCTCATACACGATCTTCAACGGGTCTACCACGCACAGGCCTCGTTTCTTGAGGCCAACGGCATCTACGCGGACCAGCTGGCGAGTCTGAACGTGACGCCGACCGAAGGCGTCAGGATAGACATCATACAGGGGGATCGAAACGGGTTCTCGGCGATCGCCCGGTCCGGAGACTTCGAGTGCGCCGTGTACGAAGGCAACGTCCGAGCGCCGAGAACGTATCTGACCGCGGTTTCGGAAGTCGGTTGCCGACCCTGATCTAGCGTGGCGAGGGGTGCGGCCCGCGAACGGCGCAGCGCCGCGGAGCCGGAGAAAGTCAGGTCTGGTTGCGGGTACGACGACGCCGTGCATTGCGGGCCAGGCGGCGTTGAGCGGCCTTCGCCTTGCGGCGGCGCGCAGCGCTTGGCTTCTCGTAATGCCGTTTGCGGCGCATGTCAGCCAGAATCCCTGCGCGCTGCACCTTCCGTCGAAACTTCCGGAGGGCTTTCTCGAGGTTCTGTCCTTCTCCGATCTGAATCTCCAAACCTACTCACCTCTTTCGAATGATGTGTCGTGCGGGACACCCGGTACGCCGAAGTCCGCAGATAAGCCCCGTAAGATAGTCGCTCAGAGCACGCGAGCAAACCACCCGCGTTCTCCGCGGCCGGCCGGGCTGGAGCTACTGGTCAGGCAACTAGCCCATTCCTGGAAAGAGCCTGGAAAGACGCTTTCTGAGCTGCTCCGCAAGCGGTAGCGGGCGAGTCTCTCGTGTCGACGGATCTTGCCGCTCCCGGTCGGACGGTGCCCGGTCACTGGCCTGCTGGCCGGACGAGGCCCGGTCCCGCGGCTTGTGGATAGCTCCGCCATCCAATCGGCGGACCTCTCGCGCGCGCGGACCCTTCTCCATGTGTTCGACGGAAAACTCGACGGGTTCGTCGTCCTGCAGAGTTTTGTGACCCTCACCCTCGATGTCCGAATGGTGAATGAAGATCTCGCTCCCGTCTTCCAGCCGGACGAACCCCCATCCCTTGTCCCGCGAGAACCACTTCACGGTGCCTCGTTGTCTGTTCATCGGCTCAAGGATATGCCGGATGGCGTCGGGACGACAGGCCAGGCCAGTGCGTCCAAACTTGACCACAACATATAGCGTCCATACCTTCCCGTGGCCCTAGATCTTGTAGATTCGGCGTTTCTACGGGAAGCGGGCCGGTGGAGAATCACGACGGCCGGCGCCCGGCGGGAATCACGGACTTGCGAAGTCTGCCCGTCGATTGCGCTTCGCCACAGTGGCGGGGGCGCCGGACCGTCGCGACGCTCTGCCGTTTGTCCCTCTCGGACCAGGAGCGGCGCCATGTCAGACGGCCCATTGATCAACGGTGATGGCACGTTTGAAGTCGACGGACACGTG
This sequence comes from Gemmatimonadota bacterium, assembly GCA_029863105.1. Taxonomy (GTDB): domain Bacteria; phylum Gemmatimonadota; class Gemmatimonadetes; order Palauibacterales; family Palauibacteraceae; genus JARFPW01. The sequence continues at coordinate 2,276 of JAOTWC010000204.1, forward strand.
TACAGGATTCCGGCCGACTTCTCGCCCCGCGAGGTGTTCAGCTACCGGCGACTTCTTGAGCCGATTCCGGATGTTCCGGGCGGCACGGAGCTGAGCATGGAGCAGAGATCAGCACAGAAAGCCTATCTGTTCCGTCGTGCAGCGTCCTGCGTAATTCCCGGGCTGGAGCCGCGCGCTCTCGAATCCCTGTCACTGGGGATGCTTACGACGATTCATCGTTGGATCGCGGCGCATCGCCCGGAACTGACGGCAGATGTGCGGATGAGCGCCTGACCGATTCGTCGCACCCGGCCCCGGGGGGAAGCCCCGGGCCGGGCTTTCGCGGCCCAAGAAGCCGTCCTCCGACTCGCCAGTCGATACGTTCCCAGGTCCGTCGCGCCGCTCGCCGGTCCATGCTAAGCTGTGGATCGCGCCGCGCTGGCCCATCACAGCCACGAACCGGAAGACGCAGCCGCAACCACCTATGAGCGACCACAGGCCATTCCGACGGGCCCGCATCCTGTGCACGATTGGACCAGCAAGCCGAAATCCGGCCGTACTCGACCGGATGATCGCCGCCGGCATGGACGGCGTGCGGATCAACTTCTCTCACAGTTCGCATGAAGAGGCGGTTGAAACCGTCAGGATGACCCGCGAGGCGGCTGCCGGGGCGGGACGTCCGCTCGCCGTCGTAGCCGATCTTCAGGGCCCGAAACTGCGCGTCGGTGACCTGGCCGGTCCTCTGCATATCGAAACCGGCGGAGAGTATTTGCTCGTAGCGGAGACCGGTGCCGCCCGGGCGGCCAAGGGCGGTTGGGACATCCCGGTCATCCCGACGAGTTGGGAGTCCATCGGCGAAGATCTGCACGTCGGTGACCCGGTCCTGCTCGATGACGGCGGACTCGCGTTCGAAGTTGTTGAGGTGGTCGGCGGTTCTGTTCGTCTGGTCGCCGCCAATGACGGACTGCTGACGTCCCACAAGGGCATGAATCTGCCGGGCACAGTGATCGCGGCGCCGAGCCTGACGCCGAAGGACAGGATCGATCTGGAACAGGCGCTGGCCATGGGGGTCGACTACGTCGCGCTCAGTTTCGTCCGCCGGGCGCGTGACATCACGGACCTCCAGGCGCTCGTGGGTGACCAGGCTCTGGTGATTGCGAAAATCGAGAAACAGCAGGCGCTCCAGCAGCTGGACGAGATCATCCGTCTGTCCGATGGGGTCATGGTCGCTCGCGGCGACCTTGGTGTCGAACTGGACTTCGAGGAGGTCCCGATCGTCCAGAAGAAGGTCCTGCGGCTGACCCGGGAGATGGCGAAACTCGGGATCACGGCCACGCAGATGCTGGAATCGATGATCTCCTCGCCGCGGCCCACGAGGGCCGAGGTATCGGACGTGGCCAACGCGCTGGTGGACGGGACGGACGTCGTCATGCTGTCCGCGGAGACGGCCTCCGGGATGTATCCCGTCGAGAGCGTCAGCACGATGGATCGGGTGATCCGGCGAATCGAGCGCGAACGTCAGTTGGGTGACCCCGGCCTCGATCCGCACCGGACGGTTCTGTCGCAGGTGCACCACACGGTGGCCGGGGCGATCGCCGGAGCGGCGGCAGAGGCGACTGGTCGTCTCGGGGCGCCTTTCATCGTGACCTTGA
>JAOTWC010000205.1 GCA_029863105.1 Gemmatimonadota bacterium
CACGCCCGCGAGGCGATCGATCACTTCATCGGCGACCTGCGAGTCAACGTCGACGAGGGAGAAATTGCCCATGATCTCGATCTTGCCGATCTGGGCGCCTGCAATCCCGGCCTCCCCCGTGATCGCTCCGACCAGGTCTCCTGGCTTGGCTTCGTCGCGACGTCCGACTCCGAAGTACAGCCGGGTCCACGCCTGGCGTGTACCTCGCGTCTGCCGCTGCATTCTTCCGCCGGTGCTGTGGTCGCCCGTCAGAGCCTCCTCCACTTCGGCCCAGGGCCGCACCGTGCGCGGCAGGTCCGACCTGCCGCGCAGGATTCGCGACAGCGCGGCGGCCAGTCGCACAGCCCCGAGCTCCTCGAACAGCGGCTCCAGTACCAGGAGCTCCGACAACAAGTCGCCCTGCGTGGCTTGTTCCTGCAACCACAGCCTGTATCGCTGGATGATCTCCACATCCCGGGCGAGAGAAGCCCCCGGAAATATTCCCATGCGCCTGCCTGCCCGCTGCAGCATGATGTTGAGTTGAGGCCCGAGACTCGGCTCGACAATCGCGTAGCGGGGACCCTCTCCTTCGAACGCCGGAGCGAAGGCATCCAGGCGCCACGGCAGACCAACCTGGAGTACGGCGTTGTCTCCCTGTCCCGGCAGATTCACCCGCACGCGCATGCCATCCTGCTGCCCATCCCATCCCGCGATCGCCACGTCAGCCGCCACATGCGCGGCCTGCAACTCGCTTGGACAGAGGATCTCGAGTTGAGAGCAACCGGCGGCCTCCGCGTGCGCCACGCACCGCTGCAGCGCATCGGCGAACCCCGCCCGCGACTCGAGTCCGCACAGCACGGTACGCGCCGGGTCCCGGCGTACCTCCACCGCATCGCCATCCACGACGACGGGGAGCAGTTCTTCCGGCCACCTTCGGGCCCGCGAAAGTTGCCGCTCCAGGAGAGCCGTGAATTCCGGATCCGGCCGATCGGATATCGCGATCTTTCGACTGCCTTTCGGCAGCGTCTCCAGAATGGGATCCACGCTGTCCCACTCGCCGAGATTCCGCATATCGGCAACTCCGTCGATCACCAGGAGCCGCAGGGAGGCGAGCGAGGCGTGCCCGACTCGCACCGCCGGGAGGATGTCGGACGGTCGGCCCACCAGTACGGTGGTTTCGCCGGGATTCCGTGATTCGCCCGCACCCGAGGACGCGAACGAGACGCTGATGCCCTCGGGCCCGGCCGCCCTGTGCACGGCGGCTGCCAGGCGCCGGCCGCGGCCGACGTCGGCTACCAGCACGAGTACCTGAATGCCGCCGACGGTCAGATCGCTGTCTTCGATGGCCGCCAGCGCGATCAGGGCTTCTTTTCCAGACCCCTCCCCGGCCAAGAGCCCTATGTGATGTCCTCTCAGCACCGGAGTAGCCAGCCCCTCCAGCACGTCGGGTACCTGAGTGAAACCGAGCCGCGCGCAGATGATTTCCGGCTCGACCTTGAGGTCGGTCATGACGTCTCCGATTCGTGCTGCTGTTCCGCGGTTCCCGATTGACGAAGCGGGTGGAAGTCCCTAACCTTCGCGGCTCTTTCCAGCGCCCCTCCGTCCGAGTCTGGCTATGATACTTGGGCTGCCCACAACCGACGGCCTGTGCGCCATGACGACTGGACCATGAATGAGGTCCTGGGGTCCCTGCGCGGCGCGGTCTGGGGGACGCCGCTGATCCTGCTTCTGGCAGGTACCGGCCTATATCTAACGATACTGCTCCGCGGCCTGCAATTCCGACGGCTCCCTCACGCGCTGTCGCTGGCCCTGTTCCAGCGCGACGAACCGAGCGGAGCGGGGGATATTTCACATTTCCAGGCGCTCATGACGGCTCTGGGCGCGACAGTCGGTACTGCCAATATCGTCGGAGTCGCCGTTGCGCTGACTGCCGGCGGACCTGGTGCCCTGTTCTGGATGTGGGTCGCCGGCTTCGTTGGAATGGTCACGAAATACTCGGAGGCCGTGCTCGGCGTTCGATTTCGGGAAACCGATCCGCGCGGCGAGCAGTGTGGCGGCCCGATGTACTATCTCGAGAACGGCGTCCGCTGGGGACGTCTCGGGCGGAGCCTGGGACTGGTGTTCGCCCTGTTCGCCGCGATCGCGGCGTTCGGCGTGGGCAACGGCCTGCAGTCCCAGGCCATCGCGGAGGCCGTAAGCAACGTCATCGGCCTGCCCCGTCTGGGCGTGGGCATCGTTACGGCCGTGGTCGCCGGAGCCGTCATCTTGGGCGGCATCCGGTCGATTGGCCGGTTCGCTGGAGCGGTGATTCCGGTGATGCTCGTAGGGTACATCGGCGTGGCCGTCTGGGTTCTGATCCAGCACGCCGATGCCGTGCCCGGCGCTTTCGGAGCCATATTCGAAGGCGCGTTCAGAGGCACGGCTGCCGGCGGCGGCGTCGCCGGCTACACGATCGGACAGGCGCTCCGTGGCGGCTTCGCCCGGGGGCTCGTCTCCAGTGAGTCGGGGCTCGGCACCGGGGGAATCGCTGCTGCCGCCGCCCGCACTCGCGAGCCGGTCAGGCAGGCGCTGATTTCGATGACCCAGACCTTCATCGACACGATCGTCGTATGCACGCTGACTGGCCTCGTTCTGCTGACCAGCGGTGTCTGGACAAGCGGAGCCGAGGGCGCGACTCTCGCCCAACTGGCCTTCTCCACTTCGCTGCCCGGAAGCGTCGGCAACTGGTTCATCGCGATCAGCCTGACCTGCTTTGCGTTCACGACGATTCTGGGCTGGGCCTACTATGGGGAGCGAAACATCCAGTATTTGGCCGGCTCGCGTGCCGTGGTGCCCTACCGTCTGGCATTCCTGGCGGCGATCGTGCTGTCCTCGACCGTCCAGTGGGATGTCGCGTGGATGGTTTCGGAGGTGATGTACGTCCTGATGGCATTCCCGAACCTGATCGGGCTGGTGGTGCTGTCCGGTATCGTGGTGCGGGAAACGAGAAGCTACTTCAACCGATCCCCTGGTCAGCCCTCGAAGCGCCGGTAGTGACCCAGATCGTAGGCCCGAATGGCCAGGATCTCCCTTGACCGGAAACCTATCTCGGCCAGAGTCCTGGACTCGTCCGAGATCTGCCGCTCCGCGTACTCGACGTAGAAGTCGTTCGGATCGTCCGTGTCGCGCTGCAACAGGGCTCTCAGGCCCGACTCCTTCGCCGCCACGACCGGCGTGTCGCCGGGGAGGTCGGCCACGTGCTCCAGCCAGCGATCTGGCATGACGAGGCGCACCGTGACCGTGGCTTCCGGCTGATCGCTTGTCATATGTGCCCCAGGGTGTACAGGAAGCGCTTCGTCAGATCGGTAATATCCAGGCCCGCGACCCGGTCGGTTTCCACGCGCACGTTGGTATGGCCGTGGGTCCGATCCACCCGGATGTCGGCCGTCCCGAGCTCGCCCGAGAAACGCAGGCTGTGCGCCGCCGGGGACTCGACCCCGAGCCGGGAGTTCGCGGCGAAAAACCTGCGGGCTCTGTCCAGCACTTCTTCCGGCGCGATTTCGGTCATTACCAGATACCGCATAGGTGCTGTCACCCTCTCCCGTCCATGCCGATCCCTGACCGGTGTCCCGCCGGCCGCTCGCGGGAAACTCCGAGCCCAACCCGACGGCGTCAACCTCCACTCCACACCTTGCCAGCGCGCGGAGTCCGATAGACCTTTCCGCGCCATGACCCAACATGCCGATTTCGGTCGCTTCTTCCTGCCGGGCCCCACGGAAGTTCATCCGGACGTCCTCGCCGCCATGCGGAGACCGGTGATTGGCCATCGAGGGCCCGAGATGAGTGACCTGCTCGCTTCCGTCGACCGTCCGTTGCGACAGATATTCGGCGCCGAACGACCCGTATACATTTCCACCTCCTCGGCCACGGGATTCATGGAAGCGGCG
>JAOTWC010000206.1 GCA_029863105.1 Gemmatimonadota bacterium
GGCCGCTTGATCTCTTCCACGTTGACAGAGACTTCGGAGTCGGTGAGCAGGCTGAGCTCGTCCCGAAGTTTGTCCACCTCCGCACCCCGTTTTCCTATCACAACGCCCGGACGGCCGGTGTGAATGGTCACGACGATCTTGGTCGGCTTGCGCTCGATTTCGATGTTTGCAATCGCGGCATGGTCAAGCCGCGCGTGCAGATATTTCCGCAGCTTTTCGTCTTCCGCCAGCAGGGCCGGAAAGTCCTTGCTCGTGGCGTACCACCGAGACTTCCAGGGCTTGACCAGCCCCAGACGAAACCCGTACGGATGTGTCTTCTGCCCCACGACTACTCCTTTGTGTCCACGACGACGGTGACATGACTCATACGCTTCCGGATAGGCGCAGCGCGCCCCATGGCGGCAGCACGAAACCGGCGCAACGTCGGCCCTTCGTTCACGTAGGCTTCCCGAACGAACAGCGCGTCGACATCCAACGCCAGTCCATCCGATTCTGCCTTGTTAACCGCGTTGGCGACGGCCGAGCGCAGCACTTTGTCTATCGGCTCAGCGGCACCCTTCTTGGAGAACTGCAGGATCGAATACGCCTCGTTGACGTCTCGATCCCTGATCTCGTCGATGACCAGGCGCATCTTTCTGGCTGACATGCGAATGTTCTTCGCGATCGCTCGCCCGTGCATTCCGCTGCTCTCCCTTGCTGCCTGTGGCCCTAGATACGGGCGCGCTTGTCGGCGAGCTTCCCGCTGTGCCCCCGGAACATCCGGGTGGGCGAGAATTCACCGAGCTTGTGACCGACCATGTTCTCCGTGATGTACACGGGGATGAACTTGTTGCCGTTATGCACGGCGACGGTGTGCCCGACGAATTCCGGGCTGATCGTCGAAGCGCGCGACCAGGTCTTGAGGACCCGCTTCTCGCCCGACTTGTTCATCCGTTCGATCCGGCCCAACAGCCGCTCGTCGATGTACGGACCCTTCTTGATGCTACGCGCCATGCTTACCGCTCTCCGTTTCCGCTACTTCGTGGCTTTGCCGCGTCGGCGGCCGCGCACGATCAGCCGACCGCTGGCCTTCTTGTTCCTGCGCGTCTTCTTGCCCTCAGGACGACCCCAGGGCGAAACCGGGGGACGCCCACCCGACGTGCGACCCTCACCACCACCCAGAGGATGGTCGACCGGGTTCATCGCGACGCCGCGGACTTTGGGGCGCTTGCCCAGCCAGCGGCTCCGCCCGGCCTTGCCGGACCGAATCAACTCGTGATCCGCGTTACCCACCTCACCGATCGTCGCCCTGCAATCGGCGCGGACCATCCGGACTTCCGTGCTCGGGAGCCGGAGCGTCACAAGGTCGCCTTCCTTCGCGACCACCTGGACGGCGGCACCCGCAGACCGGGCCATCTGTGCACCCTTGCCGGCGATCAGCTCGACGCAGTGTACCGTCGTACCCAGCGGAATCTCGGACAGCGGCAGACAGTTCCCTCGATTCGGTTCTGACCCGGGCCCGGAAACAATCACATCACCCACCGACATGTCCCGGGCATGCAAGATGTAGCGCTTTTCTCCGTCTGCGTAATGAACCAGGGCGATTCTGGCCGAGCGGTTCGGATCGTACTCGATTTCCCGCACGGTCCCCGGCACGCCTGTCTTGTCGCGACGGAAGTCGATCTTCCGGTACAGCCGCTTATGGCCACCCCCACGCCGTCGCATTGTGATGCGGCCATGGTGGTTCCGGCCTGCCTTCTTGCTGAGACCTTCCGTGAGCGACTTTTCCGGCTTGGATCGCGTGATTTCGTCGAACGCGGAGACCGAACGGAATCGATTCGACGCCGTTACGGGTCGAAATTTCTTCAGTGGCATCGGATCAGGCTCCCTTGAACATGTCGATCGTCTCACCTTCGGCGAGTTTCACGATCGCCTTCTTCCAGTCTGGCCTCCGTCCGGTGCTGCGTCCCACGCGGCGATCCTTGCCGGCACAGTTCATTGTGCGCACGGCGGACACCGAGACGTCGAACAACGCTTCTACGGCATTCCGGATATCGATCTTGGTGGCTGACCGATGAACCGCAAACGTGTACTTGTTCTGCTCCGCCTGGAGGATCGAGCTTTCCTCCGTAATCAGCGGACGTATCAGAATCTCCTCCGGCGGACGGCTCATGATGCCTCCTCGACGGACGGACCACCGCTGCCGAGGGCCGCTTCCTCGATCACGACGAGATCGGCCCACAGGATGTCGTACGCGGAGGCTTCACCCCAGGGACGGACCAGCAAACCCGGGATGTTTCGTCCGGAAAGGTAGACGTCCCGGTTCAACCCGTCGGTCAACACGATCACGTTGCCCCCAGCCTCGATTGCCTCGAGAAACGCCGCCATCGACTTCGTGCTCGGCGCATCCATCTCAAGCGAGTCGACGAGGATGACGGCACCGTCCGCGGCTCGCGCATTCAGCGCGGAGCGGATCGCCAGCCGCTTCAGCTTGCGGGGAATCTGGGGTGCGTACTCCCGCGGCTGCGGTCCGAACGTGATGGCTCCGCCGCGCCACAGCGGGGAACGCGTCGAACCCGCTCTGGCCCGACCGGTGCCCTTCTGGCGCCACGGCTTGGATCCACCACCACGGACCGTCTGACGGGTCTTCGTGCTGTGCGTGCCCTGACGCCGGTGCGCGAGCAGTGCTGTCACCACCTGGTGGAGCACTGCTTCGTTCACCGTGCCGTCGAACACATCAGCCGGGAGACTCACCGTGTCTCCCCGAGCTGCGCCCGTCGCTGTATATGCCTTCGCCTTCATCCCGCCCTCTACTGGTCGAAGCTTTGTGCTGCGCTCAAGCCGTGCTAATCAGCACGACATTGTCGCGTGCACCTGGAACCGAGCCGTTGATCATCAGCAGGTTCTTCTCGGCATCAATTGCAACGATCTTCCGGTTCATGGCCGTCCGGATCGTGCCGCCCATTTGTCCCGACATTTTCCGACCCTTGATCACGCGAGACGGGTCCGTTCCGGGCCCGATCGAGCCGGGCTTCCGCAGGGCAGAACTACCGCCGTGCGAGGACCTGCCGCCCGCGAATCCGTGCCGTTTGACGGTGCCCTGGAAACCCCGGCCCTTGGTGCGACCACTGAGCTTCACGCGCTGTCCCACTTCAAACATGTCAACGGTGAGCTGCTCCCCGGCCTCGTACACACGACCTTCATCCGGGGGAAACTCGGCCAGGATCTCAGGCACATAGTCGAGACCGGCACGTGCGGCGTGGCCCGCCGTCGGCTTTTTCGCGCGATTCTCCTTGCGCCGTCCGAATCCGAGCTGGACGGCCTCGTAGCCGTCCCTCTCGGTGGTCTTCACCTGCACGACAGGGCAAGGTCCGACTTCGAGCACGGTTACACCTACGGCCTTGCCCTCGTCCGTGAAGATCTGGGTCATCCCGATCTTTCTGCCGATTAGTCCCGCCATGTCACTGCACCTTGATTTCGACGTCCACTCCGGCCGCCAGGTCGAGCTTGGTCAGCGCGTCCACCGTCTGCGGCCGGGTGTCGTAGATGTCGATCAGACGCTTGTGCGTCTTCAGCTCGAATTGTTCCCGCGACTTCTTGTTGACGTGGGGACTGCGCAGGACCGTGTACAGGTGCCGCCGCGTGGGAAGCGGAATCGGGCCACTCACGGACGCACCCGTCTTTTGCGCCGTCCGGACGATGTCTGCCGCCGTCTGGTCGATCACGGCCGGGTCGAAGGCCTTGAGCCGAATCCTGATCTTCTCCGCCATGCGTTACTCCACGATCTCAGTGACGACGCCGGCGCCGACGGTGCGGCCGCCTTCGCGGATGGCGAACCGCAGTTCCTTGTCCATCGCGATCGGCGCAATCAGTTCCACGTCCATGTTCACGTTGTCGCC
>JAOTWC010000207.1 GCA_029863105.1 Gemmatimonadota bacterium
CTCCGCGCTCGGGGGAGTCTTCCTGTTCGTGAGCGCCGCCTGCTTCATCGCGGTGATGCTCGGAACCGGTCTCGCGGGCAAGAAGGGATACGAGGAGAGCATCGAGTTCGCGGAGCCGCTGGAGCCGCCGGGCGACCGGGCCCGGATCCTGGACAAGATGTGGCTTTGGGTCGCTATCGGTGTCGTGCTGGTGATGGCGGCGTATGCCGTGCCGATCCTCCAGCACAGTCAGATGAACACCTTCGGATCGACCGGCATTCGATTGTTCTAGATTCCGGCGGAGCGCTCAGGGCCCGAGGAACCGCTCAGCGATCCAGTCGGCGATCGTCTGCAGGGCGATCGGAGCGATTGTCTCCTCGATCCGGCCGTACTCCGTGATCAGCCCTGATTCGGCTGTCTGTAACAAGTGGTTGAGCCCAACCAGGGGCACGACGGTAAAGTCCGGATTTCCGGCCACAGTCAGGGCTGCTTCGATCGCCGACAGGTTGGCCTCCGCCGGTACCTGCAGATCCTTCGTACCGGTCACTGCCAACGTCGGAATGGTCAGGCGTTCCAGGACACGCGCGGGGTCGTGCGCCAGGAACCATCGCACCCAGGGCGACGTCAGGAAGGCCACCTGGCCGTCGACTTGCGCGCTCGTCATCCCGGAGGCCGATTCGTCGAACAACTGGCGGATTTCGGCCTCGAGTTCGGATCCAGGCGCATGTGACGACACGGCCGCAAACAGCTGGCGTTGCAGATCGCGGTTGGTGGCGATCTGCTGCTCCGTGGCCCCGGCGGCGCGATTGATCGCTTCCCCCTGCATCATGAGCAGAGAGTCGCCGCGGACTCCAGGCCCCGCGATCATCACGACATAGGCGACGTCATCGGATTCGCTGGCCAGCAGGGGGGCGATGACGCCCCCTTCGCTGTGGCCGATCAGTCCGATCCGGCCGGGGTGGATCTCGGGGCGGTCCTGCAGATACCTGATGGCTGCCGCGGCGTCGGTAGCGAAATCGGCACTCGTTGCCGTCGCGAACGATCCGCCCGATTCCCCGACCCCTCGATCGTCGTACCTGAGCACCGCGATGCCCTGCCGCGTCAGGTGGTCGGCCAGCACGAGAAACGGACGATGGCGGAATACTTCCTCGTTCCGATCCTGCGGCCCCGAGCCGCTGATCAGCACAGCGGCCGGATGGGGTCCGGACCCGCCGGGCAACGTCAGCGTTCCCGCCAGGTTGATGCCGGCCTCGGCGTTCGCGAACACGACGTCTTCCGCTGCGTACGGGTAGGGTTCCGTCGGCTCCTGCGGTCGATTCGCCTCCGAAGTCCCCTCAGACCGGGAGAACTCGAGCGGGAACGTCTGCCCGCTCTGGGTCCAGGTTCCGACGAGGTTGCCCTCCGCGGACAGACTGCCGACGTACTGGCCGCCGATCGCCGCAAATCCGACGGTCAGGGTGTCGCTGGCGTATACGGCCGAGCTGGCGACGATGCCGTACGCACCCTGGTCCGGACTGTCCAACGTAGCTGCCAACCCTCCCTCCGCCTCGGTAACGTGGAGAACCAGATAGAATTCCGCCCCACCCGCCTGCAGCGATCCGCTCCAGTCTCCGACGACCTGAGCGTTCAGCGGGGCCGCAAACAGGGCGATCGCCAGTGCGCCCGCCGTCAGAACTCCACGTTTGTCAGCGCTCACGCGCCACCTCGCGTCTTCACGGCGTCACCGTAGACGAGGATCTCCGCGGCGGATCCCATCACATACGACGTCGCGAACCGGACGCTGACGATGGCGTCGGCGCCTTTCTCCCTGGCATCCGCGATCATCCGATCAATCGCCTGTTCGCGGGACTCGGCCAGCATCTTCGTGTATTCCTTGATTTCCCCACCGACGATCGTACGCAGCCCGGCAACGATGTCCCTGCCGACATGCCGCGCGCGAATCGTGTTGCCCCGGACGAGGCCGAGTGATTCGGTTATGGTGCGACCAGCGATCGTGGGGGACGGTGTCATCATCATCGTTCTATGTCCTTGTAGGGATCTGTCTTGCTGACGCTCAGGCGGTGTCTCGCCACGTTCACGAGCAGAATCACGAGTCCGACGAACAGAGCGATCATCGAGTAGCGCACGGCGGCCGGCATCTCGGTGTCCTGCACCAACGCCGTAATCCACTGCCAGACGGCCCACCCGCCTACGATGATCGCACCGACCGAGACGAGCAGCCACCCAATGCCTCGCTCCAGGCGGCTGTACACGCTCGTCCAGTACCCGTCCCACACTTCCTCGGGCGGGTTACGCAACTTCATACCCATCGTGACCTCCCTGGCGCGCGACAGGCGTTGCCATTCCGCGCGCAGCTCCGGTTGTTCCGCAAGCCGGTTCTCGAACTCCGCGTGTTCTTCAGCGGTCAGTTCGCCATCCAGCTTGCGCATCATCAGCTCGGCCGCCCGCTCCAGGCCGTGCTCGTTTCCCAGCTCAGTCATGCTCCTCCAGCGCCTCGGCGAGACCGCGCCGCGCGGCGTACAGTCTCGACATTACCGTTCCGGCCGGAATCTCCAGCAGATCTGCGATCTCGGCATACTTCAGGCCCTCGAACTCCCTCAACACCAGCACTTCCCTCTGTACCTCCGGCAGACGGGCGACGGCGCGCACGACGATTCGCCTCGCATCCTCCCTGCTCAGCCGGACATCCGGGTGCTCCGGCGAACCGCCGACGATCGGATCGGTGCCGATCCAGCCACCAGCCTCGTCCAGCAGTCGTTTCCGGTTGGCCCGGTCACGCAGGAAGTTGAAGCACAACCGCCTCAGAATCTGATAGAACCACGGATAGAACGGCCGGTCCGGGTCCATCCTGGCGGCATGATTCAGCGCCCGCGCAAACGCGTCTTGTGACAAATCCATCGCGTCGTCATGCGAGCCGACCAGCCCCAGCGCCGCCCGGTATCCACGGTGCATGTTCCGCCGAACCAGCTCTCCGAACGCCGCGGAATCGCCGGTGGCTGCCAGGCGCATCAACTCCGACTCGCTCGCGTCTTCGTACCGCCCCACGGCTCGGGCCATGTTTACGCGCTCCTCCCGTATCCGGCCGGCGGCGGTGTGCCGTTCATACCTACACGCCGGCCGGAGAGTCTATTCGAAAGCGGAACATCGTAAGTTTGTCCGGGTTTCTTCACCTCGGAATCTGGGACCATCACCCGTGTGGGGAGGCCGTGTTCATGCCAGTGACCGTTCGAGCCCAGTTCAGCATCCTGTCCGCAGCCGCAGCCTTCATCGTGCTGATGCCCGCCGTGGCAGCCGCACAAAACGCCCAGCAGGCTCCCTGCTCGGCCCCGGAGTACCGACAGTTCGACTTCTGGGTCGGCGACTGGGAGGTGCGCAATGCCGCCGGCAACCTGGCCGGCACCAACACGATCACCTCCATGTTGAGCGGCTGCGTGCTGCATGAACAGTGGTCGGGCAACGGAGGCTCCGTTGGCGAGAGCTTCAACATCTACGACCGTCAGTCCGGAACGTGGCATCAGACCTGGGTGGACAACAGCGGACTGCTGCTCCGGCTGGACGGAGGACTCGAGGGCGAGGCGATGGTGCTGGGGGGCGAACTCCAGGGCGCCGACGGGAAGACGCGCCGGCAGCGGATCACCTGGACGCCGAACGGCGACGGCAGTGTCCGGCAGCACTGGGAGAGTTCGACCGACGGCGAGTCCTGGAATACGCTGTTCGACGGTACGTACAGACCGCGGAACGCAGCCGACTGATGCGGTCACGGGGCCAGCCCCGGTGGCCGATACACCTGCTGGCGGCGATGGCCGTGAGCCTCGCCGCCTGCAGCGACCCCACATCGACTGAGGGGGGCATCGTCGGCAGCTATGTGGCGACGGAGTGGACGATCGTTTCC
>JAOTWC010000208.1 GCA_029863105.1 Gemmatimonadota bacterium
ATTGCGGGACCGTGAAGCCACTGGATTGGAGAGCCGACAGAACCCGCTCGCGCGCTTCGCGAACGGCAGTGTCGGGCAGTCCGACGATGGCGAAGGAGGGGCGGCTGGCGGCGGTGGCGTGCACCTCGACCTGAACCGGCGTAGTTTCGACACCGAAGAGGGCGGTGGATGAAATGGAAGCAAGCATCCCTCGAGCGTATTTGTTTACTGCGACACACACCCTCCGTACGTGCGAAACTCACTCACTGTGGGTAAAGTGATGGACGTGGGCCGGCCGGAAACCATCACTTGTGAACGCTGTAATAGGTCCGTGGTCGTCAAGGCCAAGGGTCCGGTTCCCGCGTTCTGTGCCGATTGCCGGCGGAAACGGTCCCGCAACGCTCAGTCCCGGCCGGCGAGGGTGGCGTGCGAGCGCTGTGGACGGGAAGTCGCCGTCCGGTCGAGAGGACCTCTCCCCCGGTTTTGTCGAGGTGGATGCCCGACGCCGAACCCGATGGCCGCCCGGGAAACGCGAGTAGCCGTGACCGTGAGCCCGGGTGTCGTACGGCAGCCGCGGAGCGCCCCGACCCTGCGCCCGGCGGCCGAACGCAGGACGCGGGCGGCCTCGACCGGAAGCCCGGGTGTCGCCGATGCCGATCGTCCGCTCCGTTCATGGAAGCCGGCTGCCACCGGCAAAGCCCCCGCGCAGGGTTCCCGCATCGCCACGGTAACCCGGAAACCCCCACAACCGGCCACCGTTGCCTTCACATCCTCAGCCGTGACGCGCATCGACGCCGTGCACCCCGCAACCATCGTGCGCAGCGCCGACATCAGCCGTCGCGTTCGGATCCACCGCCTGAAACAGACCGTCGCCATCGTGGTCTGGCTCACGATTGTCGCCATCATCGTGCTCATCCTCGTGTTGGGCAGCCGGCCGGGCCCATCCGCCATCAACTCGTATGCGCAGCTGATCGCTTAGATTCGGCGCGATGATCACTCGTGGTGCCCTTTCGCTGGCCCTCGCCCTCATGCTCACGGCGACCGGCTGCAGCAGCGGCGAGTCCGCCGAAGCGTATTTCTCGAGCCTGGAGACCGTGGCCGGGACACTCGCCTCCGAGCTCGACGACCTCGAGGGGGAATTCAATGCCGGCTTGCTGGGGATCGACTTCTCCGTCCCCGGTTCGGAGGAGGCGCTGATCGATGTCTTCCAGAAAGCGATTACGGGAACCGCCGACGCCTTCGCCGACTTCGCGGCCGGCATCGATCTGCTCGAGCCGCCTGCCGACCTCGAGGCGCCCCACGCGGACGCGCTGCGGGCCGGACTGCGGGTGCGGGAAGAATACTCCCGGCGTGTCGAGGAGCTGACCGCCACCGCCTCGCTGGACGACATCGCAGGCTTCGCCGAAGCCGTCAGCGCGGCACGCCGGCGGTACACCGAATCATGCCGGGAGCTGCAGACGATCGCCGAGGCGGAGAGCATCGACGTCGACCTCGGCTGCTAGCGAGGCTACCGGCCGGGACCGCATCCGCCGTCACCGCGGCGCACCCTCCTACCATTCACCGATGGGCTTCAATCCGTTCCGGTCCCACGAGCGCGACCTGGCCGACGTGGTCATGGTCGCGGTAGCGCTGGTCGTGGTCGCAGGAGTGCTGGCGTGGGCCCTCTGGGGGTAGAGATCGTGACGGTGGTGCAGCCCTACGCGGCTCGCAAGCCCTACCTGTGCCCCGGGTGTTCCGCCACCATCGAGGCGGGAATTGGCCACCTCGTCGTGATCCCCGAGGAAGCACCCGATCTGCGCCGCCATTGGCATCGCGGGTGCTGGTTTCGAGAGCAGCGTTCCCGGCCCGCCGGTTAGCGTACGCCGGGCATCCAGCGGATGGCGGCGCCCCGGGCCGTGAGCTCGACGGTGACGAGATCCACCCGCGACGGGCGCGGCTTCAGCAGACGAACGGCCTCCCACACGTGATCGGCCTTCTCGGCCGTGTAGGCCGGGCGCGGATCACCCGCCACCCTCGTCTTGACCTCGACGGCAACGAGCTGCGATCCGATTCGCATGACCACGTCGATCTCCCCGCGGCCGGCCCGCACATTCCGGCCGACGATGGTGCCGCCGCGCTCGGCGAGGTAGGCAGCCGCCAACGCCTCCCCGAAGTGAGCGACCCGCCGAGTAGCTAGAGTGCGGTGCCGGGCTCGAGCTCCTCGATGTTGACGTCCCGGAAGCTCATGATCCGCACCTTCTGCAGGAAACGGGCCGGCCGATACATATCCCATACCCAGGCATCCTCGAGTTGAATCTCGAAATACACGGCATCGCCCACCCGGCGGGTCTCCAGCTCGACCTTGTTCGCGAGATAGAACCGGCGCTCGGTTTCCACCACGAACTTGAACATGGGAAGAACGTCCCGGTACTCCTTGTAGATCTGGAGCTCGACCTCGGTTTCGTACCGTTCGAGATCTTCCTCGTTCACCCGATTCTCCTGTCTCCGCAAAAGGCTACGTTAGACCCGTCCGTCACAATACGGGGGGATGCCACATGGTCCTGTTTATCGCACGGCCGTGACACAACCCCTACAGCCCACCCCAGGCACCGGGCGGCCACACGGTGACGAACGCTCGCCCGACGATGTCCTCCCGCGGTATCGGACCGAAGCGGCGGCTGTCGTTGCTGGCGTTCCGATTGTCACCCATCATGAAGACCGCGTCGGCCGGCACGGTGATCTCGGGCTCGTCGCGCATCGAGACCCCGTCGGGCAGGTAGGGCTCTGCGATCGGATTCCCGTTCACGAACACCTGATTTTCGCGGACCTCAACCGTCTCGCCGGGGAGGCCGATGACGCGCTTGATCAAGACGGTGTCGGGCGAAGTCAGCCCGGTGGCTTCCCCGATCGAGCGAAACACACGCTCGAAGAAGGACCGATCGATATCGACGGCTTCGGGTGAATCGAACACAAGAATGTCGCCGCGTTCGACGGCGCCGAACCGATAAGACAGCTTGTTGACGAGCACCCGGTCGTTGATTTCGAGCGTGGGGATCATGGATCCGGACGGGATGTAGAAGGCCTGGAAGAAGAACGTCTTGATGACGACGGCCACGACGAGGGCGACCAGTATCAGAATGGGCAATTCGCGCCAGAACGACCGGCTCTGGCGGCGCCGCCGCTTTTGCTTCTTGGCCTCCCGGCGCCGCTCGGCCGCTTCCGCCTGCCTGATGCTCTCGAGCTCCCCTTCGGTGAGATCGGGCTGACCGGTCGCGGCCGGCTCGCCGTCGGGTCCCGGCGGCCGTCCCGAACGTGATCGCTCTGCGCGCCTCATTTCTTCCACCCGGGCCTGCAGCTCATCGAACGGTCTCGCAGGCTCCGCCGATTCACGATCGGGCGGCAAGGAGGCCGGCGCAATCGGAACCGGGGGAGCCAAATCGGTCCGCCCCCCCGCCTCTGGCTCACCGGCCAGCGCGCCCTTGAGCGCCTCGTATCGTTCCAGAATCGAGCCATCGGCAGCAGGGTCCTCGTCGTCCGGGACCGGGTCTTGGCCTCCTGCCCCCGGATCTGATTCGGACCGCACCGATCGAAACACGTGCGGGTCCGGACCCTTCACGATGCGCTCGAAACGCAACCGCGGGGGAAGGTCCTCTTCAGGATCGGGATGTGAGGCCATAGGGAGACGCTAGTCAGATTGGACGGCTGGGCGAGAAGAGTATCGGACTCGGCGCCAACGACCTTGAACCGGTCAGCGCTTCTCTTTGATGCGGGTTGCCTTCCCGACCCGATCGCGAAGGTAGTAGAGCTTGGCCCGCCGTACGGCTCCCCGGCGAACCACTTCGATCTCCGAGACGATGGGAGCATGCACCGGGAAAATCCGTTCGACACCGACGCCGAATGCCACCTTG
>JAOTWC010000209.1 GCA_029863105.1 Gemmatimonadota bacterium
GATCCGTGTCCGCGACAGAACGCGATACGGTGCAGTTCGAGCAACACCTGTATCAGCAGAATCTCAGTCTGGGCAGAGCGCTCGTCGCCACGACGCGGAGGACCCTTCGCGTCGGCGTCCTGGCCACGTACCGGAACGAGCGGATCTTGGCAGCCGCGGACTCTCTGTTGCCGGTGCCGGACTCCGTATTCTGGGACGTCGGCGTGTTCGCTCAGTTCGAACAACCGAAGTATCGCGTGGTCACCTATCTGGACGGACTCAACGAGCAGGACATCGACCTGTCCACCGGGATCGTCCTGGAAGCGCGGCTGGCCCCCGCCGCGTTCGGATACGCCCGGACGGGAATCGGTCCGGCACTCAAGGTGCACGGAGGAGTCGCGGCCGGGCCGGTGATGCTGCGCGGTGCCATCCAGGCCAACGGACTGTTCAATGCAGCGGGCCTGGACTCGGGAAGGGTAGTCGCCTCCGTCGTGGGCGCCCTGCTGCCGGGCAATCAGCATGCGACCTTGCTCCAGGTACAGGGGGGAATCTCCGAACGCCCGGCACCGGGTGATGAATTCGACCTGGGGTTCGCGGTCGGATTACGCGGATTCGAACCGCATTCGTTCGTCGGGACGCGGGCCGTGTGGGGTACCCTGGAACATCGCTGGTACGCGTTTCCGCAGGTACTCGACCAGTTTGGCCTGGGGCTCGCTGCTTATCTCGACTTCGGGGGCGCCTGGTACGCCGACCAGGATCCGCGCTGGGGGGCAGAAATCGGTGTCGGACTGCGCACGAGTTCCAGGCTGTCAGCGTCGGCGAAATCCAGCCGCATCGATCTCGGATACCTGATCGCGCCGGGGATCGAAGGGAGCCGATTCGTGCTGAGCGTGAGCAGCGCCGTGAGGTTCTTCTGAGGCAGCCGGCGGCCCTGAACGGCGCGTCAGTTCAGGGTTCGGCCCACAGCACCTCGTCCTTGAGCGCGGCACGGAGGTCCGGGTGGGCCTTCAGCAGGTAGGCCCCCATCGACACCGCTGCCAGGACATTCCCGACCAGCACCGACCACCAGGCGAGTTCCTCCATCAGCCACGTTCCCAGCATCGCCACCATGAAGACGAAGAACGTCTCGACGATGACGAACAGGATGATGATTCCGAACACCAGGTGGGGTGCTTTCTCCGCCTGCGTCACCAGGACCGAAGCGACGACACCCGCCAGCAGGAACGCCGCAAGGTGGATCAGCGTGTACCCGATGATCGTGGTCGTCGAAAACTCGATTCCCGGCGGCGGACCCGTTCCGTTGATCATCGCAGAGCCGAGAGCGGCGGGCGTGAACAGCGGCCGACCCGCAATCGAGTCCACGATCAGGAACCACACGGCCACGACGAGCGCTCCGATCAGGCCCGCGGCGATTCCCTGGCGCACCATCGGGTTGGCGCGCAGAGTCGCGAGAAGGCCTGTTACGCCTTCTTCGTCGCTCGCCCAATGCAGGTAGGCGACGATCACGACACCGGCGACCACATTCCCGAAGAAGACGGCGGGCCATCCCGGCGCCGCCAGGATATCCGTACCCGTGACGATGAGCGCGGGATAAAACACGGCGGAGCAGGCGAACAGGCCGTAGGCCGCTCCGATGAGCAGATTCCGAGGCACTCCGAGCGTCGTGAAGAATTCGGCAGCGACAATGCCCAGCACGATGAACACGGCGAAGTGAGCGGCCGTGTACAGACCTATCCGGACAGATTCGCCTTCTGCCACGGCGTTGCCCAGCAACGCGCCAGACAGGAACGTAGGCGTCGCCAGTGGCTGACCGGCGATGAGGTCCAGCACGAAGAACATGACGATCAGGGTGGCGCCGGCCAATAGCCCCGCCATGGCTCCTGATCGGACAACAGCTCCGTGGGATTGCACTCTATTCTCCTCGACCTTCGAATTCGTCGGCCTGCGCGAGGGCACGGCGGTGGGCCCTGAGGAGCCCGCCCCCGATACCGAAAACGACCAGAAATGGCGCCGCCATCAGGAGCACCATCCCGATCAACATGCCTGACATCAGTCCCGGATTCGACATCTCGATGCACCCGGGACACGCCTGGGATGCTTGCAGCGCAACCTCCGCGGCCACGGTCAGCAAGACCGTATTCACGTCAGAATTTCTCCATCAGGACGACGATGATCATGATCGCCGCCGGCAGGAACGGAACCGCTGCCAGGATCTTCAGGGCCCGCGTCTCCCACTTCAGGTGCATGAAATACATGGCCACGAGCAGCGCCTTCCACACGGCGAGCCCGATCAGGATCATCACCGTGACGCGGCGCTCGAAGCCCATGAACGCTACGGCCACTTCGATCGCCGTAAGCGCGGCGAGCCCGCCGAACACCAGCATGTAACGGGGTTTTCTGCCTTCAGCGCTCATGCCAGTTCCTCAGATCAGATAGACGATGGTGAACAGGATGATCCACACGAGGTCCACGAAGTGCCAGTACAGGCCGATGATTTCGACGCCCTGGTGGTCCGCCTGCGTGTAGCCGCCTCGAAACGCCTTGATCGCCACCCACAACAGGCACAGTACGCCCACCGTCACGTGAAAGCCGTGGAAGCCGGTCATCGTGAAGAACGTGGAACCGTACAGGCCGGAGCTCGGCAGGAACCCGTGGTGAACGAGCTCCGTGTACTCGTACGCCTGGACGCCCACGAAACAGGCGCCAATGATCGCAGTCGCCAGCAACCACACCTTGAGCATCTTCTGGTTGCCGTCTTCAATCGCCGCGAACGCCTTCACCATCGTGACGCTCGAGCAGATCAGCAGGAAGGTGTTACCTGCCGTGATCGGCACATTCAGGACCTCGCCCGGTACCGGCCAGGGAGTGGCGGCGCCCCAGCGGAGGATGATGTAGGAGCCGATCAGACCGGTGAAGAACATCACTTCGGATGCGAGGAAGATCCACATCCCCAGCTTCTTGTCCTTGACCTTGAAAGTCGTCGGCTCGTAACGACTCGCTCCGGCATCCACAGAGTGACTGGTCATTCTGACGATCTCGCTCCGTTCAGCTCAGTGATGCGCCGGAGATACGACATCCGGCCTCTCGTTCTGGGACAGCCAGTCCTTCTCGACATCCGGATGGCTGTACTCGAAGGGCCCGTGATACACGGTCGGAAGTTCCTTCCAGTTCCCGTGCTGCGGCGGCGACGGCAGCGTCCACTCCATGGTCGTCGCCTCCCACGGGTTGTCCGGTGCCGGTTTGCCCCGGAACAGGCTCCAGAAGAACAGCACCCCGAAATACAGGCCTGAAATAAACAGCCCGATCGCCGCCCAGGTGATCAGCGTATTCGTGTCCTGGATGTCAGCCAGGTGCTCGTACTGCGACGGATCGTAAATCCGGCGCATCATCCCCTCCATGCCGAGCCCGTGCATCGGAAAGAACACGAGGTTGAACAGCACGAAGGTGAGGAAGAAGTGAATTCGTCCGGCAGTTTCGTTGATCAGCCGGCCGAACATCTTCGGAAACCAGTAGTAGATGGCCCCATAGATGGCGAACAGACTTCCCCCGAACAGCACGTAGTGGATGTGTGCCACGATGAAGTACGTGTCGTGGATGTAGATATCGACGGGAGACGAGGCCATGAAGATGCCGCTGAACCCGCCGATGGCGAACAGCATCACGAATCCGACGGCAAACAACATCGGCGTGTGGAACCGGATCGATCCGCCCCATATCGTGCCCATCCAGTTGAACACCTTGATGGCGGATGGCACAGCGATGATCAGCGTCGAGATCATGAAGCTCATGCCGAGCGCCGGGTTCATGCCGGACTGGAACATGTGGTGGCCCCACACGATGAACCCGAGGAACGCGATGGCTATGATCGCGAACACCATGCTC
>JAOTWC010000210.1 GCA_029863105.1 Gemmatimonadota bacterium
CGACGACCGGATCGTCATCCAGACGGAACGCGAGGACGTCCGTAGGCCCCGGGCGCTGCAGATAGGTCTGGTTGAGTTCTGCGATCGCTTCGTCCGTGGTGAACGTGATCGAGAGTTCCGCAATGGGATCCGACCGCACGGCCAGCGTCGCCTCGACCGCCGCCAGGAGCGCTTCGGCATGCTCCTCGGTGCCACCGCCCGCCAGGTGGTTGAGGTGGACGACTACGTCCATCGGTTCACGGTTCGGTCGCGGGCGCGTCGATCTCGGGGGGCGCGGCCTCGACCGCCTGGACGCCGCTCGGGTAGTCGATCCGCCGATGGTACATGCCGATCAGCACACGCGCGAAAGCGGCTCTTGCGAGATCCAGCTCTCGTAGAGTGAGCGGGCATTGGTCCAGCTGGCCCTCGGACATCCTCGCCTCGACCATGGCTTCGATGGTCGAGCGGATCCGTTCGGGTGTCGGGTCGCGCAGTAACCGCGACGCCGACTCGATTCCATCCGCGATCATGACGATCGCCGTCTCGCGAGTCTGAGGCTTCGGTCCGAGGTACACGAAATCTCCCGGATTCACTTCGCCCTCGTCTCCCTGCTCGAGAGCCCGGTCATAGAAGAAGCGAATCAGGGCCGTGCCGTGATGCTCTCGGATGAAATCGTGGATCACGGGCGGTAGCCGGTGCTCGTCGGCGAGGCGGATCCCGTCCCGCACGTGATCGCGAATGATCGTCGCGCTTCGCACCGGCGGAAGCCTATCATGCGGATTCCTGCCCTTCGGCTGATTCTCCACGAAATACTGCGGGTTTACCATCTTGCCGATGTCGTGGTAGTACGAGCCGGCTCGCACGAGCAGAGAGTCCGCCCCGATCGCCTCGCACGCCGCCTCGGCCAGGTTGGCGATGTTGATCGAGTGCGCATATGTGCCCGGGGCCTTCAACGATAATTCTCTTAATAATGGAGCGTTGAGATCACACAGCTCAAGTAATGTCTGAGTTGTGCTGATCCCGGTGACCTTCTCCATCAGCGGAACGAGACCTCCGAGCGCCAGGACCGTGTAGAGCGTCGCACCGAGTCCGCCCCACAACAGAGTTTCGAGCAGCACGCGACCCGAGGCGCCCGCAAGCAGCGCGATGGCGAGTCCCGTGACGGCGTACGCGGCCACGATCCCCGCCACCAGGACCCAGCTCTGTCGCCGACGGCGCACGCCGCGCACGCCGAGGGCCGCCACGGATCCTCCGGCAGCTATCACCAGGGGGTCGTAGAGCGGAACGAGGCTTGCCAGACCGGTGAGCAGCAACGTGGAGATGAGGACGACGACCAGGGCGACCAAGCCGTCGTACACGGCTCCCAGGGCCAGGGCCACGAGCACGACCGGTACGAGCACCGCCGGCAGCGCCAGGTGCTCGGCGAGGGCGGCACCGCCGATGATCAGCGACGTCAATCCCACGATTATCAGGAAATGCCGGAATTCCCGATACACGACCGGCCGGAACTGCAGCAACACGACGCCGACCAGGGTGAGGAGGAGCGCCGTGAACAGCGTGCTGCCGGCAAGCTGTGCGCCGCGCGAAACGAGGCTGCCGCGTCGCCGTGACAATTCCGCGTTGTAGGCCCTGAGGCGCGTCAGGTCCGACTGGCTGACGCGCTCGTGGGCTGTGACGATCCGCTCTCCCTGCAGGATCACGCCGATCGTCGAATCCACCGCGGCTCGCGCACTCTCCCGCTCTGCCTGCGAGGCCACCGGGTCGGGTCGCAGGCTGGGGATCGTGAGCGCAAGGAGAATGCTCTGGAAAGCCCGGAAGCCCTGCACCGAGCCAGGCGCATACGTGAAGGCGGCCTCCGCGAACTCACCGATTGTCGTCAGAGAGTCTCCGCGTGCCACCCGGTCTCCGGTGGCATCGCGCACGATCACGCGATCCCCCGCAAAGGCCCCGGCGCTCTGGGCGGACACCACACCCCGCGGGAGCAACTCCGTGAATCCCCGACTCAGTGCCTGCTCCAGCGCCCGGCGGTTCACCGCGGGACGGAGATACTCCAATTGCGCTGCGCCCAGCGGAACTCCGTGTTCGTCGAGCACCCGAGACACCGCGTCGTCCTCGACGCGATCGGCGGTCTCGAGAGCCGTTCCGAGCTCCGCGAGGAACCGGCTCACCCTCGCGATCGCCGAATCGGGAGCAGAAGGATCGAGCCGGAAGATCGGCAGCGCTGCCCGTTCCCGGTCCGCTCGCTCGCGGGCCAATTGATCGGACGGCTTGGGCACCGGAAGATCGAAGTCGGCGATCACGTCGGACGGTGCAACCATTCCCGGCTCCAGTCGCATCTCCACCGGTTCCGGCTGGCCGGGAAACACCGCCGGCAGGGCAAAACCCAGAACGAGCACGACGAGCCCGCGGACTCCGTGGTGGACGGCCTGGGCTTGCCAGGCATCGCCCGGATGTCGGTTCACGGCGTGTCGTAAATCGCGGAAGTTCTCCCGGAATCGAGCGGCCGTCATCGCCCGCCCCCGTTCTTCTCTTCCGAGTTGCGTGCGTAGGCGCGGATGATGTCTTTGACGAGCCGATGCCGGACGACGTCAGCTTCATCGAGATAGACGAATTCGATGCCATCCACGGACTGCAGGATTCCCTCGATCTCCAGCAGGCCGGATTCGTCGGGTGTGGCCAGATCGATCTGCGTCTTGTCCCCCGTGATGACCGTCCGCGAGTTCAGGCCCAGCCGCGTGAGGAACATCTTCATCTGGGCGGTGGTGGCGTTCTGTGCCTCGTCGAGGATCAGGAACGCGTCGGAGAGCGTGCGACCTCGCATGTAGGCCAGCGGCGCGATCTCGATGGCGTACTCCTCGATCGCCTTGCGAATTCGGTCGGGCGGGAGCATGTCCTCGAGGGCGTCGTACAGCGGCCTCAGATAAGGATCCACCTTCTCACGAATGTCTCCCGGCAGAAACCCCAGCGCTTCGCCAGCCTCCACCGCGGGACGGGTGAGAATGATCCGACGCACACGCTTTCGGACCAGTGCGTCGACGGCCATCGCTACAGCCAGGTACGTCTTTCCCGTACCTGCCGGACCGATGCCGACAACAATGTCGTTGTCCGCCATCGCTTTCAGATAGGCTCGCTGGCCATCCGACTTCGGCCGGATCACTTTCCGCGCACCGGGAAGTGCCACCCCTTCTTCGTCCGCCAGCTCGCGTTCCGCTTCCACCGGCTCACGTTGCGCTTCGGCGAAGTACCTCTCGACATCCCCACTCGTAAACGCTCGCTGCAGGCGCGCCATGCGTACCATGCGCCTCGCCACCGGGACACTGCGTTCGACTGCCGCGGAGGGACCACTGAGGATCAGTTTGTCACGTCTGAGGATGACCCTCAGATCGGCGAGTCTCGACAAGGTTTTCAGGTGCGCGTCGTTGACGCCGGCCAGCAGCAGTTCGTCGGCCCCGTCGGCGGGGACTTCCCGCTGGATCGTCGGATCGGCAACCATGTGCAGCTACGCCGGCCGGAGACCGAGTTCGGAGAGTTCCGCCGCGTCGATCGCCGATGGCGCGCCCTCCATGAGGCCCCTTCCCGCCGCCGTCTTGGGGAAGGCGATCACTTCTCGAATCGAGCCAGCGCCGACCATCATCGCAGCGAACCGATCCATACCCAGAGCGAACCCTCCGTGCGGGGGGACACCGTAACGGAAAGCCTCGAGAAGGAACCCGAACCGCGCCTCGATTTCGCTCGAAGACATTCCCAGTGCCTCGAGGATCGCGCGCTGCATTTCCGCATCGTGACACCGGATGCTGCCGCTGGCCAGTTCGGTCCCGTTGAGGACCAAATCGTAGGCGCGTGACGTGGCCGAGAACGG
>JAOTWC010000211.1 GCA_029863105.1 Gemmatimonadota bacterium
GCTTCCGCCCGCGAGGTTGGCCGGCCTCCGGGTGCGGGCGGAGGAGTGGCTGGATCAGCTCGCCGGCTCGGAGGCGTTCGAGGAAGCCATCCGGGGACACCTCGAGCGCGCGGCCGCCAAGCTCATGGTGCCTGGAAGATCGTTCGAGGAATTGCTGCCGCCGGTGCTCGTCGGGGCCACGGAACGAGCGATCGCTGACTACCTGCCGATCGCCATGGAACGTCTCGGAAGGACGCTGGAAGACCCGAGGGCCAGGGCCCGGGTCGAGACCGCGATTCACGAGTTGCTGGATCGGTTCATGCTCGACCTGCGCTTCCACCAGCGGGTCGTGGCCAAGTTGATCATCACCGAGGAAACCGTCGACAAAGTGATCGACACGCTCGAAGCTGAGGGAGCGGACCGCCTGGGCGACCTGTTACGCGAGAGTGAAGTCCAGGGGGTGATGGCGCGGGGAGTGAACGAAGCAATCGTAGAGTTCCTGCGTCGTCCGGTCGCGGACGTGCTCGGGGATCCTCAAGATCCGCGCACCCAATCGGCCCTGGACTCCCTGGCCGCCTGGATGTCCCGCTCGGCGCGGGATCCCGAGGTGCGGAGCTTCCTGCTCGATCGGATCGAGGCCGGGATCCTCCGGCTGCGGGAGCGGAGCTGGGGTGACGTCGTCCGGCTCGTACCGGCGGAGCGGGTCGGCGGGTGGCTGGCGTCGGGCCTGTCCTCGGACACGGGACGCCAGCTGTACGCCGACACGAAAGGTGTGGTCGTCGAGAGGCTTCTCCACCAGCCGATCGGTTCGCTGGCTCGTCATGGCAGTGAGGGTGCGGTCGATCGCATTACGGACGCTCTCAGCGAGCCGGTGTGGGACTGGATCTCCAGCAAGGTTCCCGAAGTGGCCACAAAGATCCGGGTCGCCGAACGCGTGGAGGAAAAGATCGTTCTGTTCCCGCTGGACGAACTCGAGCGCCTCATCCGCTCGGTGACGGATCGGGAACTGAATCTGATCGTTCGCCTGGGCTACGTCCTGGGAGCCGGCATCGGCGGAGCCCTGGTGCTGGTCCGCCATCTGATCGGTTGACGCCGGTCGTCAGTCCGCCGCCTCGACCAGCTCGCGTGCCTTCCGGTACAATTCGGCCGCGCGTTCGGGCTGCTGAAGACGGTCATACAGCACACCCAGAGTCCGGAAAGCGCGCGGGCTGTCCGGCTGCAGTTCGATCGACCGCTCGAGTGCTTCGATCGCGGCATCTACCTGTCCGATGCGGTTGGCTGATTCGCCCAGGTAGAACAACGCCATGGCGTTGTCGGGCATCAGCTCGATCGCGCGCCGCAGCGACGCCATGGCCGCCGGATAGAGTCCCTTGCGATAGAGTACGAGGCCGAGGTTCTGGTGCACGTCGGCATTGTCGGGCTCCAGGCGCAGAGCCTTTCGGAGTTCGTTTTCCGCCTCCGCATACCGGCCGACCTCTCCCAGCAGGGCACCTACGTTGCTCAACAGGCGCACGTCCTCGGGCTGCAGTTCGAGTGCGGCGCGGTACTCCTCGAGCGCTCGCTCCGGTTGGCCGAGGCTGTCGTACACAAAGCCGAGGTTGTTGCGGGCCTTGAAATGGGCCGGATCCCGGCGCAGAACGCTCTGGTATTTCTCGACCGCCTTGTCGTACTCCCCGGCGTCCGACAGCCGCCGGGCGTCGCGATACAGTTCCTGAAGGCCTGGCCTGGCTGACGGCAGTTGATCAGGAGTTTGCTCACCGGTCACCTCTGCTTCCCCGGCCACCTCTGCTTCCCCGGCCACCTCTGCTTCCACCGTCTTCATCGCCGCGGGCTCCTCGACTTCGGCCGGAACATCCGGTTCGGCAGACGCAACGGACTCGACGGACGGTTCGGGCTCGACGGACGGTTCATCGTCGGCGAGCGAGTCAAACAGCGATCCCTCGGAGGGAGTATCGTTGCGTGATTTGCTTCCAGCCATCAGGAGCCTGCCTCGACCGACACGCTGCGGGTGATCCAGTGCACATACGGTTCGCTTCCCGAATCTACGGGAATCACGAGGAATTCGGGCAGATCATAGGGGTGGAGCGACAGCACCCGGCGCTCCAGCGCCGCCAGGGCCGGCCGTGTCGTCTTGAAGACCGCCAGCGCTTCCTGATCCAGCTGCACGGTTTCGTCCCACCGATACACAGACTGCACGCCAGGGATCACGTTCACGCAGGCCGCCAGGCCTTCTTCGACGACAAGTCGCGCAATCGACGTCATCGTCGCTTCGTCCGGTCCGGTCACCAGGACCACGACCGGCGGCGTCGACGGCTCACCCATCGACAACCGCCGTTTCGCGCCCCGCATACTCCCGCTCCGCTTCCTCGAACCGCGCCTCGATGAGTGCCGCGTGGCGTTCGGTGACGGCCCGGCGCTTCACCTTCAGCGTCGGGGTCAGCAGCCCGTTGTCAATCGTGAACGGTTCAGGCAGTGGCACCACGAGCTTCGGGCGTTCGTACCGGGCGAACGACTCGACACGTGGAAGAATGTCGGCCTCGAGCACAGCCTGCACTTCGGGCCTTGAGGCCAGCACGGCGCGCTCGTCGAGGGTCGGCGATCGGTCGGGAAACGCTGCCTGGAGAGCAGCCAGGTTCGGCACGGCCAGCACGAGCGTGAACTTTCGGCGATCGCCGACGAGCAGGACATTTTCCACCAGAGGAGATCGGGCCATGCGCTCTTCCAGAGCCACCGGCGCCACGTTCTTGCCCGCTGCTGTCACGATGATGTTCTTCTTCCTGTCGGTGATCGTCAGGTACCCGTCCTCGTCCAGTTCACCGATGTCGCCCGTGTGCAACCAGCCATCGGGCTCCAAAGTCTCGCTCGTGGCTTCGGGCGAGTTGTAGTAACCCGCCATGATCTGCGGTCCACGAAACAGAATCTCCCCATCGTCGGCGATCGCGAGCTCGGTCCCGGGCACCGGCGGGCCGACCGTACCGAACCGGATATCCGCTGGAAGATTCACGTTTGTGACCGGAGAGGTCTCAGTCAGGCCGTAGCCCTCGAGCACCGTCATTCCCGAAGCAAAGAAGAAGCGATTGATCTCCGCCGACAGAGGCGCGGCTCCACTGATGAAGAACCTGACGCGCCCGCCGGTTCGAGCCCGGAGCTTCGAGAACACGAGCTTGTCGGCGATCCGATGACCCAGCCTGGTCGGCGGATCGACCGATCGGCCCCGGGCTGCCCGATCGCTGTACCGGCCACCGACGTACCGGGCGAATGCGAACATCGCGCGCTTCACCAGGCCTCCGCGCGCGACCGCTTCCTCCACGGCCTCGTAGAATTTCTCGTACAGCCGGGGCACGGCGATGATCAACGTGGGGCGGACTTCCATCATGTCCCGGCCGACGGTTTCGGTCGACTCCGCGTAGGCGATCTTCACCCCCGCCGACCACATGAGGAGGTGGCCGACCGTTCGCTCGAAGCTGTGCGACAGCGGCAGCCAGCTCAGGCACGTATCCGACTCGGAGATCGGAAGCACCGACTTCGCCTGGCGCACGTTGGCTGCGAGATTCCGATGGGTGAGCATCACGCCCTTCGGCTGGCCGGTCGTGCCGGACGTGTAGATGAGCGTCGCCAGATCCGTCGACTTGATTTTCCGAGCTTCGTCCTCGAACGCAGCAAACGCGGGCGAGGCCTGGCCCGCCGCTTCCAGGTCCGCGAGAGACCTTACGTTCAAGCCCGTACCGGCTCCTCCCGCCAGATCCGCCTGGTCGACGTCGAATACGACCACCGTCTCGAGGTTCTGCAACTCAGCGTGGATTTCGACGAGCTTTGCCAGTTGCCCGCCGTCGG
>JAOTWC010000250.1 GCA_029863105.1 Gemmatimonadota bacterium
CGCGAGGCGTACAGGCCGAGCGCCTCCGACGGATTCCGACGGCCGAGGTGAATCGCGTGCTTCGCGACCTCGTGGCCCGGCAGAGGCCTCCCCAGGGCACACGCGGAGAGGTGAAGATCTACTACGGGAGTCAGGTCGCCACGGAACCCCCGACCTTCGTGGTCTGGGCGAATCGTCCCAAGGACATCCCAGACGCCTACCGCCGCTATCTGCACAACGGCTTTCGACGCGCGTGGGGCTTCCTCGGGGCACCCATCAGGATTCGGCCGCGGGCCCGCGATGAGGAGCGTGCATGACTGCCGTCGGTCTCCTCCTGTTCGCGTATTTGATGGGCAGCTTTCCCACGAGCTACCTGGTCGGTCGGATCCGAGGAATTGATCTGCGAGAGCACGGCAGCGGTAATCTGGGGGCAACGAACACGTTTCGTGTCCTTGGCGCGGGAGCGGCGATTCCTGTAATGATCGTGGACATTCTGAAGGGGTTCGGTCCTGCGGCACTGTTCGCGGGATGGGACGGCAGCGGCGATGCGCGGTTGGCCCTCGCGTATGGCGGTGCCGCCGTCGCCGGTCATGTCTGGTCGGTGTTTCTCCGCTTTCGGGGCGGAAAGGGAGTCGCCACGGGGGCCGGGGTGCTGCTGGCGCTGGCGCCGGTCACTACGATCGTCGCGTTGCTGGTATGGATCGGCGTCGTGGCGCTCACGCGGATCGTTTCGGCGGGTTCACTCGCCGCCGCGACGATCGTTCCACCTGTCGCCTGGCTGATGGATCAGCCGTCGCACATTATCGCTTTCTGCGTCGCCGTGGCTGCGTTCGTCTGGTGGACGCACCGGGCGAACGTCCGCCGGCTGATCGACGGCACTGAGAACCGGTTCGGATCCGGAGGGCAAGAGTGAGGAGTTCACGGGTTGCAGTGCTGGGATCCGGCAGTTGGGGGACCGCCCTCGCTGATTTGCTGGCCCGGAACGGTCATGACGTCGGCCTGTGGGCCTGGGCTCCAGACCTGGCTCGGGCGATCCGGACAGCGAGTTGTAATGAAGCCTTTTTGCCCGGGATCCAGCTGTCGTCCGAACTGAACGTGACGGACGACCTCGCCGGCGTCCTCGCCGGTACCGAGTTTGTCGTGTCGGTGAGTCCGTCCCACCGCGTTCGCGACGTCATGACGGCGGCACTCCCCTACGTGCCTTCAGACGCCGTGCTGATCAGCGCCTCCAAGGGATTCGAACTGTCGACCGACCTTCGCATGACCGAAGTGCTGGCCGAAGTTCTGGGATCAGAGTCTGCTGCGGCCTCGGTCGTTCTGTCGGGACCCAGTTTCGCAGCCGAGCTCGCTTTGCGCCTGCCGACGGCCGTGACGCTGGCATCGCACAGCGCGACGAATGCCGAGCGTGTGCAGCGCCTGTTTCAGAACGAACACTTCCGCCTGTACACGCAGGCTGACGTGATCGGCACAGAGGTTGGAGGATCCCTCAAGAACGTGATGGCAATCGCTGCAGGGATCAGCGACGGACTTGGCCTGGGGGCAAACGCACGGGCGGCCTTGCTCACCCGGGGACTCTCGGAGATGGGGCGCCTGGCCGAGAGGATGGGCGGGCAGGCTGTTACGCTGTCCGGGCTGGCGGGGATGGGAGATCTGGTTCTGACGTGCACGGGCGATCTGAGCCGGAATCGCAGGGTCGGACTGGCGCTGGGGCAGGGCCGAGCTCTGGAGGAAGTCCTGGCGCAAATGACCGCCGTAGCCGAGGGTGTACGCACTACGAGGGCTGCCCGGGAGCTTGCGGCCCTGCATGGGGTGGAAATGCCCATCGTGGAAGCCGTATACTCAGTACTGTACGAGGGGGTCGAACCGGTTGAGGGATTGACCCGTCTCATGTCTCGTGTGCCAAGACCCGAACGCTGGAGCTGAGCACTGGTGGATCGAATCGCCTCGAAAGAGTACTACTCGATCGGCGAAGTCTGTGAGCTGACAGACCTCAAACCGCATGTTCTGCGCTACTGGGAAACCCAGTTTGCTGCGCTGAAACCCATCAAGAACAAGGGCGGCAACCGGGTCTATCGCCAAAAGGAGATCAAACTCGTCCACCTCATCCGGCATCTCCTGCACACGGAGCGCTACACGATCGAGGGTGCCCGGCAGAAGCTGGACCAGTTGCGGAAGGAGGGGAAGCTTGTCCGCGCGGCACGTATCGCCTGGAACACGGAGACGGTGCGGGACCTTCGGCGCGAGACCGACGACCTGATCGAGTTGCTAGAACTGTGATCTGTGACCGCTAGTCAGAAGCATTCGGGAGGTTCGTCCTCGCCTCTCATCCTCTGTACGAATGACGACGGGATTCATGCTCCCGGATTGCGCCTGCTCGCCGACGTCGCGGGACGCCTCGGAGACGTGATCGTCGTCGCACCCGACAGGCAGCAGAGCGCCACCAGCCACTCGTTGACCCTGCACCGTCCACTCAGGGTCACGGAGATCGAGCCCGACCGGCACGTCATCGACGGTACGCCAACGGATTGCGTGCTCATCGCGGTCAACCAACTGCTTGCCGTCCGTCCCGACTTCGTCCTGTCAGGCGTGAACCACGGTTCGAACATGGGAGAGGACGTCCTGTACTCCGGTACGGTGGCGGCCGCCATGGAAGGGACGATCCTCGGAATCCCGTCGATCGCCGTTTCGTGGGCAGGGGAGGGGATCGGCGACCTGAGTTCCTTCGCCAGCCCGCTGCATCACCTACTCGAGCAGATCCTCGGCCGAGCCGAGTTTCCCGCCGAGACGTTTCTGAACATCAACATTCCGGACGTGACCGCCTCCAGAATCAAAGGAATCCGCGTCACCACCCTCGGGCGACGCGTCTACTCCGACTCGTTGATCCGGCGGGAGGATCCCGGCGGACGGGAGTACTTCTGGATCGGGGGAGGGGTTTCCAGCTGGTCGGGCGGTGAAACCTCGGATTTTCGAGCACTCGAGGCGGGATACGTGTCCGTCACGCCGATGCACCTCGACCTGACCAGCCACCGGCTGATCGACGAGCTGGAATCGTGGTCCCTGTAGGACGCACGGCATACCGGCGCTCGCGCCTTCGCCTGATCGAGGCACTACGTGCGGGCGGAATCACAGATCTCGCCGTGCTCCAAGCTTTCGACGCGGTCCCGCGCCACCTGTTCGTGCCCGAGGCCGTCCGCCACCGCGCCTACGAGGACGTCGCACTGCCCCTTGGGCATGGACAGACGATCTCGAGGCCAGGCGTGCATGCCCTGCACCTGCAGCTTGCGGAGCTCGGAGGCGGAGAACGGG
>JAOTWC010000212.1 GCA_029863105.1 Gemmatimonadota bacterium
GTCGCTGGCCATTGCTGAGAAACGTACGCTCGTCGTCGATTCCGACCCACAGAGCAACGCGTCGAGCGGTCTCGGCGTGGAGCTCGATCCCGAGAAACCTGACCTGTACGAGTGTCTCGTCGATGGTGCCCCAATTGAGCAGGCCATACGTGCCTCGGTTCATTTCCCCTTGCTCGACATGGTGCCCGCCCGCAGGGACCTCGCGGGCGCTGAGTTGGAGTTGATCGACCGACCGCATAGAGAGCGTGTATTGCGCTCTGCCCTCGAGTCGATTCGTGAACGATACGACTACATCCTGATCGACTCACCGCCCTCCCTGGGCCTGCTGACACTGAACGCGCTCGTGGCTGCAGACACGGTCCTGATTCCCATCCAATGCGAATTCTATGCGCTGGAGGGTCTCAGCCAACTCCTGAACACCGTCCGGATCGTGCAGCGAAACATGAATCGGAAGCTGGGAATCGAGGGCGTGTTGCTCACCATGTATGATTCGCGCCTGAACCTGTCGAAACAGGTAAAGGGTGAAGCAGAGGAGTACTTCGGAGCAAAGGTGTTCAAGACCTGGATCCCGCGGAACGTCAGGCTTGCCGAGGCGCCGAGTTTCGGTCAACCGATTGCCCTGTACGACGTTCTGTCGACGGGTGCCCGGGGCTATCTGAGCCTGGCGGCCGAAATCGTCCGGAAAGACGAGAGAAAGCAGGCGAGCGTTGCCTAAGAGCGATTCCCGGCTCGGCAAGGGGCTCGGTGCCCTGCTGGGCGATGTAATGGAAGTCACCGCAGGTCCCGAGATTCCCGTGGAGGACGTCGAAGTAAGCGAGATCGTCCCGAACCGGTTTCAGCCTCGGGTCGATTTTGACGCCTCCGCAAGCGCGGAGTTACGGACATCGATCGAGCAAAACGGCCTGATCCAACCCCTGGTCGTGAGACGGGCGCCGGGCGGATTCGAGCTCGTCGCCGGTGAAAGAAGGTTGCGAGCGGTGCGCGACCTCGGGTGGGAGAAGGTGCCGGCCGTGATCCGGGAACTCAGCGACGAGGCGATGCTGGTCCTGGCGCTGGTCGAGAACCTGCAGAGAGAGAATCTCAACCCGATCGAGGAGGCCGTCGCATTCCAGCAGTTGATTGACGGGTTCGGTTTTACGCAGCGCGATGTGGCGAAGCAGGTCGGCCGCGACCGCTCCACTATATCTAACACGTTGCGGTTATTGACGTTACCTCTCCGTATCCGAAACATGCTGGTAACTGGAGAGCTGACGGCGGGCCATGCTCGGGCCGTGCTCGTGATCGAGGATGAATCGGGTCAACTGGCCCTTGCGGGAGAGATAGCGAAACACGGGTTGTCCGTGCGCGAGGCGGAGCGACGAGCGAAACGGGCCACGAAGGCCACGAAGGCCACGAGCGCGCCCAAGAAGGTCGCCGCGGATCCGATCGTCCGGCGCGCATCGACCCTGCTCGCGCGATCCCTGGGAACGGGCGTGGAGATTCGACTGAAGAGCAGGGAGAAGGGCGAAATCCTGATCCCGTTTCACGATGCCGAGGATTTTGAGCGTCTGATCCGACGCTTGCTCCAGGCCGAGGCCGACGACTTGTTCGATGCCGAAGCATGAGGGGTCGACGCTGGGCAGTAGTCGTCGTGCGCGATGGCGCGACCGCGGCCAGGCGTCTGCATGTTTCCGAACGACGTCTCGCGCTGTCCCTGGTCGCGATCCTGCTCGTGGGAACTACCGGCTTGATCGGCCTGGGGCGCTGGACCGTGCGGCGCAGCGTACCAGAGAAAGTGGCCAGCCTCGAGCAGGAACTCGACTCTCTTCGGGCGGAGAACGCGCGAATCGCGCTGCTCGCGGCTCGCCTGGCGGAGTTGGAGACGTCATACGGACGGCTGCGAGAAGTCATGGGAGGTGAACTAGAACCCTCCGCGCGGGATATCCTGCTTCCCGATATTCGCACGGACGGGAAGACCGTTTCGGGGCGGCCGGTGGGCAGGGCCGGACCCACCGTCTGGCCGCTCGTGGAAGCCGGGTTCATCACGAGGACATTCGGTGACACCGTCCCCGGTGAAGGAGTCCATGTCGGCCTGGACATCGCCGTACCGGTAGGTTCCTATGTCCGATCCACCGGAACGGGTGTCGTGTCGGAGGCCGGAGAGGATCGCGAGTACGGCTGGTTTGTGCGGGTCGAGCATGAAGGGGGCCTGACGGCCCTGTACGCACACAATTCCTGGACGTTCGTCCTGGCCGGGGATTCGGTGGAAGCGGGCGAGGTGATCGCGTTGTCCGGCAACACGGGCCGGTCGACAGCACCGCACCTGCATCTGGAGATCGAGCGAGATGGAGTGAGCGTCGACCCTCTCCCGTTCGTTGCGGGAAGGTTGTAGTCACGCGGATTCAGGTTTCGAAAGGACACATACAGATGTCGAAGAACAGATCGGATGTGCCTCGTGAATTGGGCGATGTCGTGTCCATCATCGGGCCTGGGATGAAAGTCGTCGGAGATGTCAGCAGCGACGGCACCATTCGGGTCGAAGGAAGAGTGGACGGTTCCGTGACCGCGGCGAAGAGCGTCGTCGTCGGCAAGGAAGGGACGGTGAAGGGCGACATAGCGACCCAGGACGCGATTATCGCCGGCACGGTCAACGGAAGCGTGGCGGCTGAAAGCCGCATCGAGCTGCAGGCTACCTGCAAGGTTCAAGGCGACATACGGAGCCGAAGGGTGAAACTGGATGAAGGCGGGCAGGTGGACGGCCAACTGCACATGGGAGCGAGCGGCAAAAGACTGGATTCGGCAAGCCAGGGTTCCGGTGGGGAGAAGCACGTGTCCGGGCATCAGGCGGAAGCTAAAGCTACATGAACGAGAACTGTAAATAGCTGTCATATAGTTAGTTAAAGCGTATGACTTTCCGTGGCGACTTATCCACATATATCTCCACACGCATCGCCGGCACACGCGTGCGTTCGGGGTTGGGGGGGTAGGTGCGAATGGAACAGCACGGTCGGGCGAAAACCCGCCGGTGGGTCAGCGGCAACACCAACAGATGACGCTTCATATTCTCCTGTTCCTGGTCGGGTTGACGACTCTGACCCTGGGAGCTGACTGGCTTGTTACGGGGGCTTCTCGCGTCGCCTCCCACTACGGCGTCAGTCCGCTGATGGTTGGTCTCACGATCGTCGCGTTTGGCACGTCGGCACCGGAACTCGTGGTGTCTGGTGCCGCGTCGCTCCAGGGCAGGGGCGGTCTGGCCATCGGCAACATCATGGGATCGACCGTCGCCAACGTCGGCTTGATCGTTGGCATCGGCGCTCTCATCCGACCCATCGTGGTGCACCAGCGCCTGCTGCAACGCGAAACACCGCTTCTCGTCTTCGTGCTCCTGATTGTGATGGTGTTGTCGTTCAACGGTGAACTCGGTCGCCTGGACGGGTTGCTGCTGCTCGGCGGATTCAGTGTATACCTGTATCGGTTAAGCAGATGGGGCGTCAGGTCATCGACTCGTTCTGACGAGGTCGCCAAGGCCTCCCCCGGCGGGCGAATGTATGTAAACTGGATCCGCGTGTTGCTCGGCCTCGTTCTCCTGATCATCGGTGCTCGCTGGCTCGTCGATTCGGCGAGCAACCTGGCCCGGATGCTGGACATTCCCGAGGAAGTGATCGGCGCCACGGCCGTGGCGGTGGGGACATCGATCCCGGAACTCGCTTCGACGATTGCGGCCGCCCTGCGGGGGATGGGCGACATCGTGATGGGCAACATCATCGGGTCAAATATTTTCAATCTGGGCCTCGTGCTCGGCACGGCCGCGCTCCTC
>JAOTWC010000213.1 GCA_029863105.1 Gemmatimonadota bacterium
CGCGTTCGTTGGGGCAAACGTCGTCCCGATGGACGAGGAACGCGTGCTCGAACACCAGACCGTGATCGTGGCCGACGACAGAATCATCCGCATCGGTCCGGCCGGCGAGGTGGACGTACCAGACGCCGCGACCGTCATCGACGGATCCGGACTCTATCTGATGCCCGGCCTGGCCGAGATGCATGCCCATATCCCGTCCGCCCGGGCGCCCGAGGAATACCTGACCAACACGCTGTTCCTCTACGTTGCGAACGGGATCACGACGATCCGGGGCATGCTGGGCGAGGCTTCGCATCTGGAGCTGCGCCAGGCGTCGGCCGCGGATGAGATTCTCGCTCCCCGCATCTACACATCGGGCCCGAGCCTCAACGGGAACAGCGTCGGATCGCCGGCACAGGCGGACCGGATGGTGCGCGAACAGAAGGAGGCGGGCTACGATTTCCTCAAGCTGCACCCGGGGCTCACGCGTGCCAACTTCGACGCGATCGTCGAAGCGGCCGACGAGGTCGGCATCCCGTTCGGAGGACACGTGTCGCTGGATGTGGGTCTCGCCCGCACTCTTGAAGCCGGACAGGCAACCATCGATCATCTGGACGGGTACGTCGAGGAGCTTGCGAATTCGACTCCTGGTGAGGCGTCTCAGTTCTTCGGTCTCAACCTGGCCGAGTTCGCCGACATCGGGGACATGCCGCGGCTGGCGCGCCGGACGGCCGAGGCCGGCGTGTGGAATGTTCCCACTATGGCGCTGTTTCCCGAGTTCTTCGGCAATCCGGACGACTACCTCGGCCGCGCCGACGTCAAATACGTCTCGCGGCAGCAGGCGCAGGGCTGGGCCGGCAACATCAGGCAGCGACAATCGAATCCCCTGTTCGCGCCCGAAAACGGGATCCTCCTGCTGGAGTTGAGGCGGCAGATTCTCAGGGAGCTGCATGAGGCGGGTGCCGGAATCCTGCTGGGCAGCGACGCCCCGCAGATCTTCAACGTACCCGGATTCTCGATGCACGAAGAACTCGCCGAGTACGTCGAGTCAGGCCTTTCACCGTTCGAAGCCCTGCAGACGGGTACGGTCAACGTGGCCAGGTTCTACGAAGCCTTGAATGAGCGGGGAACGGTCGCGGAGGGAATGATCGCCGACCTGATCCTCGTCCGGGGAAATCCGCTGCAGGACGTGGACAACGTGCGACAGCCGGCCGGCGTCATGCTCAGAGGCCGATGGATCCCGGCGAACGAGATCGAGGAGCGCCTGGAAGCGATCGCGGAATGGTACGGAGACTGAACCGGCTCTGGCTTGCGTTCGCGTTCATCGTCGCCGGAGGCCACGCTCTGCCGGCACAGAACGCTCCCGGGTCCGAGCCTGAAACGGTCCTGTCGGTCGATTTGGACCGCTATATGGGACTGTGGTACGAGTTTGCCCGGCTGCCGAATCAGTTTCAGCGTCAATGCGTCCGCGCTACGACCGCCGAGTACTCGATGCGGGGGGACGGACGGATCGATGTCGTCAACCGTTGTCTCCGGGACGACGGGTCCGTCGACGAGGCTCGCGGGATCGCCCGCGTCGTGGATGAGACCACGAACGCCCGGCTCGAAGTCAGCTTCGTGCGCTTTCTGGGGCGGAACCTGTTCTGGGGCGACTACTGGGTGGTCGGACTTGGAAGCGACTACGAGTATGCGATCGTGGGAACGCCAGATCGGAAATACGGCTGGCTGCTGACCAGAGAACCGGAGGTGTCCGAAGATCTCGAGGACGAAATGTTCTTCGTGCTCGAGAAGAAGGGCTATCGGCACACGGACTTTGTGCTTTCGCCGCAGACTCGGTAATACGGCGCGACCCTTTCGGCGAACTGCCGACGGTTCGATGTTTCGGATTCGACAACGCCACCCCGAATCAGGAGTCCGTCGTGCGAGCCAAGGCCAGACACATCCTCGTAGACTCGGAGCAGGTGGCCGAGAGCCTGAAACAGGACATCGAAGGCGGAGCGGATTTCGGCGAGATCGCACGCGAGCACTCGCTGTGCCCGTCGAGCCGCCAGGGCGGAGATCTGGGTGAGTTCGGCAGGGGACAGATGGTGCCGGAGTTCGACAGCGTCGTGTTTTCGGCCGACGTGGGCACAACTCAGGGACCCGTGAAAACGCAGTTCGGCTACCACCTGATCGAGGTCACCAGCCGCACGGACTGACGACGGGCGCTCTATCCTAGTCCTCTTTCGGGGCGGCCAGCAGGCGCTCGGTGAATTCGACCCGCTCGTCGAGGGCAAGGACGCTGTCCCCCAGGCCCGCGACCTCACGGCGGAGTGATTCTACCGCCTCCGTCAGCTGTTCCACGTCGCCACCTGAACTCGACCTCAAAGATTCTTTGGAACTGATCCACTGACCGAGGATGATAATCCCGCCGATTCCAAAGATTCCGCCGAAAAACAATATCAGCACTTCAACTGGCATGGGTGCGCCTTCGTTCAGGTCGATCGAGTCTGCATTCAGACTACTCCCCGATGTCCTCGTTCCACAACTCACACTCGGCCGCGATGAACTGGGTCATCATGGCTATGCACGTGTCGCTCTGGAGCACTTCGACCTCCACTCCGCGGGATCGCAGCAGATCTTCGTCGCCGAGAAACGTCCGGTTCTCGCCTATCACGACTTTGGGGATCCCGTACAGCAGGATCGCTCCCGTGCACATCGGACACGGAGACAGCGTGGTGTAGAGCGTGCATTCCCGGTAGACCGACGCCGGTTGACGGCCCGCGTTCTCCAGGGCGTCCATCTCTCCATGCAGCACGACGCTGCCTTGCTGGACGCGGCGGTTATGGCCGCGGCCGATGATGCGCCCTTCATGCACGAGCACCGAGCCGATCGGGATCCCTCCTTCGGCCCGGCCTTTTGCGGCCTCGGCAATCGCCGCTGCCAGGTAGGGATCCATCAGGTAGCTCTTTCCCGCATCCATCCGTGTATCAGAATGCCGAGACCCACGAGAATCAGCAGCACCCCGAGCCACTGCGCCAGGCGGCTGTCCCGCCGCTGTTTGTGAAGCGAGCGCTCCGGATCGATGTACATGTTCCGAGTCCGCAGGCCGGTGATGGTCGGGTAGCCGTCTCCGCCGGCCCCGTACAGCCAGAGCGTCGCTACCGTGTCTGCTCGCAGTTCCGCCACCAACTCGTTGCCGCCAAGCCCTTCCGGCCAGTGTTTCTTCGGCGTGCGGTAGTGTGCTCCGTCGCGGGCGATCAGGTGCACGCTCTTCACGCGAAATCCGCGGAAGTAGTAGACCGAATCGTACGTCACATTCTCGACGAGCGAGAGCTCCTCCACGCCGCCGACCGGGGCGACGACAGTTCCGATGATCAGCGACATGCAACCGAGCCCAAAAGCTGAGAGACCGCCCTGTAAGTACGAGGCGTTCCGTTTGCTGCGGGCGACCAGTTTCACGGCTGGTCGCTGACTGGCCCGACTCCGGCGGGCACGGCACAGTTGCTCACCGACGCGATCTCAGCCTCGGCGTCAGGGAAGTACTTGCCGCGCCAGGCGAGTGCTACGTTCACGAGACCGATCAGCACAGGTACCTCGACCAGGGGGCCGATGACCGCCGCGAACGCCGCACCATGGGCAATCCCGAACGTGCCTACAGCTACCGCGATCGCGAGTTCGAAGTTGTTGGAAGCCGCCGTGAACGACAGCGTGACCGTCTGGGGGTAATCGGCGCCGACTCGCCTGCTCATGAAGAACGTGATCGTGAACATGATCACGAAATAGATCAGCAGGGGCACGGCGACGCGCAGCACGCCG
>JAOTWC010000214.1 GCA_029863105.1 Gemmatimonadota bacterium
GATTCCGGGCGTAAAGTCGAAGATGGTGCACGGGGTCGAGATGAATCCGAAGCGGATCCGGCGCCTGGAAGCGATTGTGCTGTCCATGACGCCGGAGGAGCGCAAGCGGCCCGAGATCCTGAACGGGTCGCGGCGCGCCCGCATCGCACGAGGATCGGGGCAGTCGGTTGCCGAAGTGAACCGACTGCTCAAGCAGTTTCAGGAGATGCGCAAGATGATGAAGCAGATGGGCAAGCTCGCGCCCCGACTCGCGGCCGGTGGCGATCTCAGCTCGATGCTTCGGTAACAGGGGAACAGAATGTCAACGACGATTCGACTTCAGCGGACGGGCCGGAAGAAGCAGGCCTCATTCCGCATCGTAGTATCCGATCGAGACGAGTCCAGGGATGGGCCAGCGATTGAAACGCTGGGCACCTACAACCCGCGGACGCAGCCGTCGCTGATCAAGCTCGACACGGCAGCTGCCCTGAACTGGCTCCATCAGGGTGCTCAGCCGACAGACACGGTCGTGTCAATTTTCCGCAAGACCGGTGTCTGGACGAAGTTCCAGCAGGGTGTGACCGGGGACGCGGTGGCCGAGGCGGACGTTGTCGTAGAACTCGGCCCGGCGCTCGGCGACCGAAAGACCTCGCGCAGGGCAGATGCTGCCGCAGAAGGTGAGAAACTGGCGGCTGCGCGACGACTGGAAGACAAGGCATCGGCAGCGGCGATGGCGAAGAAGGCCGCCGCCGATGCAGCGAAGGAAGCTGCGGCCGCGGAGACGGCCGAAACTGAGCAGGTTGTGGAGGCCGAACAGGTCGCGGAGGCTGAAGCCGAGGAGGCTCCGGAAGCCGAGGCGGAACAGGTCATGGAAGACGAAGCCGAGGAGGCGGAGAAGGAGTAGCCGGTCGACCACCCTGGCTGCGCGACGGGTTCATGGACGCGATTACGGTTGCCCGCATCGGCCGGGCGCACGGCTTGACGGGCGAGCTTCTCGTGCGGCCGGAGACGGACGACGGGCCAGACGTGTTTGTGCCGGGTCGCCGGTTCGTCGTGCGCTTCGGTGAATCTGACGAGAAGGACGAAGCGCTGACCCTGGAGGCCAGTCGACCGCACAAGGGAGGCTTCCTTCTCAGGTTCGCCGAAGTGTGCGACCGGGAAGGTGCGCGGAGACTGCTGGGGGCCGACCTGACCCTGCCCCCGGGCGAGTTGAGGCCACTGGATGAGGGGGAGTTCTTTCTTCACGATCTGGTCGGTCTGGACATCGTGGAGGCGGAGGGTGGCCGTCGCCTGGGCACCATATCGGATGTGTATGATGCGGGCGGGCAGTTGTTGGCCTCGACCGATATCGAAGGTCGGGAGTGTCTGTTTCCGGTTCGGCGGGAAACGATCCGGCGGATCGACATGCAGGCCGGCAGGATTGAAGTTTCGCTGCCGCCCGGATTGTTGGAGCTTTAGGCGTGCGGATCAACGTGGTGACGATCTTCCCGGAGTTTTTTGCGGGACCGTTCGGCACGAGCATCGTCGGGCGTGCGGCGGAGGCCGGGACGGCGAGACTGCGCGTCGTGGACCTGCGGGATTACACCCACGACAGGCATCGGACAGTGGACGACGAGCCGTTCGGTGGAGGCGCAGGAATGGTCATGAAGCCGGAGCCATTTTTCGAGGCCGTCGACGATCTGGAACCCGGGGGGCCGGTCGTTCTTCTGAGTCCGAGGGGCCGGAAGTTCGACCACGCGACTGCGGTGAGATACTCGGTGGGAGAGGAATTGACGCTCTTGTGTGGCCATTACAAGGGTGTGGACGAGCGAGTCGCGGAAAGCCTCGCGACCGAGGAATTGTCGATCGGTGACTATGTGTTGTCGGGAGGGGAACCAGCGGCGCTTGTCGTAATCGACGCGGTGGTTCGCCTGCTTCCCGGCGCGATGAGCGATCATGCGTCGGCAGCCGGCGACTCGTTCTACGATGGACTGCTGGGGCCGCCCGAGTATACGCGGCCGGCGGAGTACCGGGGGATGGCCGTCCCTGAAGTGTTGCGGTCCGGAAACCATGCCAGGATCGAGGCGTGGAGGCGTGAGCAGGCGGAACGAATCACCTGTGATCGGAGGCCGGACTTGTGGGAGCGAGAGGGCTGAGCAGGACGACTGGACCCCTCATTCATATACGTTAGATTATTGTGTTGGCTGCTGAGAGCGGCTGTGGAAGGAGCGGTATTGTGGATCCCAGGATAGCTGAGATTGAACAGAAGCAGGTGCGCGCCGATCTGCCGGCGTTCGCACCGGGCGATACGGTGCGCGTGCTCGTCCGCGTCATTGAGGGAGCCAAGGAGCGCATCCAGGCATTCGAGGGCATCTGCATCGCTCGTCGGGGCGCGGGCCTTAACGAGACGTTCACTGTTCGCAAGATCTCCGGTGGCGTAGGCGTGGAGCGAATCTTTCCCATTCACTCGCCGACGATTTCGGGTCTCGAAGTCGTCCGCCGCGGACACGTGCGGCGTGCCAAGCTGTACTATCTGCGCGCCCGCCGTGGTAAGCGGGCTCGGGTCCGCGAGCGGCGCTGGTGGGAAGGTGGCGGAGTCAATCCCGCTGCGGCCGTCGTACCGGAGTCGATGCCGGAAGAATTCTTGGAATTGGAAGAGGATGAAGGGGCCGATGTCGGCACGCCGGTCGAACCTGAGAATCCGGTTGCCGTGGAGACAGAAACGGTCGCAGCACGGGAGACCGAACAGTCCGACAACTGACCGCCTGACCAACTAGGACGACGAATGGCCCGCACGGCTCCCACAGACTTCGAGCGAGAAGCATGGGACTGCGGGCTTCGTCACGTCGTGGGCCTGGATGAAGTGGGTTGTGGCCCGCTGGCCGGCCCGGTCGTCGCCGGGGCGGTCGTCTTGCGGCCCCGATCGCGTCCGATCGAGGGCGTGTTCGACAGCAAAGCCCTGTCGGCCAAGCAGCGCGAAGCGGCCGCGATCGAGATCCGCGAGTGCGTTTTTGCCTGGGCCCTTGGAGCCGCGTCGACCCGTGAGATCGAGCGCCTGAACATTCGCCGGGCAACCATTCTCGCCATGCGCCGGGCGATCGCTCGGCTCCCGGTTGAGCCGGAGCGTCTGTTGGTGGACGGGCGCCGAATCCCGGAACTGGGCGACCACACGGCGATCATCCAGGGGGATCGGAAGTCCCTGTCGATCGCCTGCGCGTCGATTCTCGCCAAAGTCGTCCGCGATCGACTGATGCGAAGCCTGGGATCCCGCTACCCGGAATACGGGTGGGAGACGAACAAGGGCTACGCGACAGGCATGCACCTGGCGGCGATCCACCGGCTGGGTCCGACACCGCACCACCGCGCCACCTGGTCACCCGTTGCGCAGAGGGAGCTGTTCGAGGAGGCCGTTGTCGGGTCGTAAAGCTCGACGGGGCGCTCCGAACCAGCCACCCCGCTGCGATCCGTTTCGTTACTTGCGCTGAGCCGCCGGGATCATCACGTGAGCCAGCGACGTACCTTTCCACATTACCCAGGGCCCGCCGCTGTCCGGATCGTCAGACAAACCCTCGAGCGCGCCGGCGGGCGCGAGCAGCATGATGTGCGCCCCTACGACTCCCGCCCCCAGCCATTCGTTGTCTTCCGTCGGCCCCGTAGCGTATGGGTCAACATTGCTCACCGGCGCATCTCCCTGGAGCATGTAGCCGAAATGCACGGATTCTACGGCCGGCGGATCCTCCCCGTTCGTCCAGGCCGCAGCCCAGGCAAGCCATGCCTGGTCGAG
The DNA here is from genome assembly GCA_029863105.1 of Gemmatimonadota bacterium. Classification (GTDB taxonomy): domain Bacteria; phylum Gemmatimonadota; class Gemmatimonadetes; order Palauibacterales; family Palauibacteraceae; genus JARFPW01. The sequence continues at coordinate 3,743 of JAOTWC010000214.1, forward strand.
GCACATGGGGGAATTGCCTTCCTGG
>JAOTWC010000215.1 GCA_029863105.1 Gemmatimonadota bacterium
TCAGCCGGTTCCAACCCGTCAGCCGTCGGACCGGGGTAATCGCCAGGCTGAGCGTCAGGAACACGAGTCCCCACCACCCCAGGCGATGCAGTACCTCTTCGATCGGATTCGCGCCCAGGCGATCCCGAAAAAAATCGGCCGCGAGCCATGCCGCCGGCAGACCCGCGCCAATCCACAGGAGCAAGCGGGTAGCAGCCATTCGATGCCGCCTGCCGCTCAGAAGTACTTGGTCAAATCAAGACCCGTGTACATGCTCGCTACCTGATCGGCGTAGCCGTTGAACATCAACGTCGGCCGACGTCTGAATTCGCCGAGGCGACGTTCTCGGGCCTGGCTCCATCGGGGATGGTCCACTTCGGGATTCACGTTCGCGAAGAACCCGTACTCCGAGGGCAGCATCTGCTGCCAGGTGTTGAGCGGCTGCTCCTCCAAGAATCGGATCTTGACGATCGACTTGATGCTCTTGAATCCATACTTCCACGGGACGACGAGCCGAAGCGGAGCTCCGTTCTGGTTCGGGAGATCGCGGCCGTACAGACCTGTCGCCAGGAGAGTCAGCGGATTCATCGCTTCGTCCAGGCGAAGCCCTTCCACGTAAGGCCAGTCGAGGATCCGACGGCGCTGCCCGGGCATCTGCCTCGGATCGAGAAGCGTGACGAATTCCAGATACCTCGCCCGTGACGTCGGCTCGACGCGGCGGATCAGATCTGCCAGAGGGAATCCCCGCCATGGGATGACCATCGACCAGGCCTCCACACATCGGAGCCTGTAGACCCGTTCCTCGATCCGGTGCGGCGCGATGAAGTCCTCCAGGTCATATACCGCCGGATTGGCGACGTGGCCCTCGACCGCGATCGACCAGGGTCTCGGTTCCAGGGTGCCGGCATTCCTGGACGGATCCCCTTTGCCCGTGCCGAACTCGTAGAAGTTGTTGTATCCCGTGACGTCCTCGTACGGCGTGAGCTCCTCGCCGATCTCGGACTTGGTCTTCGACCAGTCCCTGTCCTGTCCGGGACCCACCTGAACCTGCCCGGACGCCGAGTCGGTGCCGCAGGCGACGAGTGCGCCCGGGACCGCGGCTGCCGCCACGGCGGCCATGGCCGACCTTCCGATGAAATGCCGCCGGTTGAGATAGGTCGCGTACGGCGTGATCTCCGACGGGTTCACGTCGGCTGGCCCACGGATCAACATCCCGCTCTCCCGTTCGCGTGTTGATGCGTCAATCTGCCACGTGTGTACCGGGGTGTTGGGGCGGGGTTCCGGCGCAGGTCTGAAGCAACGAAAAGGGGGCGGGAATGGCAGGGGCGGGATTCGAACCCGCGACCTAGGGCTTATGAGTCCCCCGCTCTGCCAGCTGAGCTACCCTGCCGGAACCACACCGGCCGGAGAGGCCTCCGACCGTCACATAGCGGGGGCAGGATTCGAACCTGCGACCTTCGGGTTATGAGCCCGACGAGCTACCAGACTGCTCCACCCCGCATCGATAGCCACATATAGTACGACGGGAATCCGTCAGTCGCCAATCTGACCGTCTGCCGGCCCCGGGACGAACCGGACGAGCAGCTCCCCGTCCCTCACGAAGCCATACTCTTCTCGTGCCACACGTTCAATCGCCTCGGGATTCGCCTGAAGGCTGTCTCCGCGTTGGACGAGAGAGTCCGTGACGGACACGAGCGAGTCCACGGCATCCATCAGATCCGTGCGATCCGATTGCATCGATCGGATGTCCGCAACGCTATACACGCCGCCGTACAACCCGTAGTAGGCGCCCGACAGCACGAGACCCGCGACCGCCAGTCTGTACCCGAACCGCCTCAGTCGCTCATGCATAGGTGGTGCTCCCCGCGTACTCCGCCATTCCTCCCAGCTCTTCCTCGATTCTCAGCAGGCGATTGTATTTCGCGACGCGCTCCGATCGACACGCCGATCCCGTCTTGATCTGTCCCGCCGCGGTCGCCACCGCAAGGTCCGCGATGAATGTATCCGATGTTTCCCCGGAGCGGTGCGACACGACACTCGAGTATCCGGCTGCCGAGGCGACTCGCATTGCGCTCATCGTTTCGGTTACGGTACCGATCTGGTTCAGCTTGATCAGAATCGAGTTGGCGACCCCCGCCTCGATCCCGCGACGCAGCCGACCAACATTCGTGACAAACACGTCGTCACCGACGAGCTGAACTCGGTCGCCGAGCTCCCGGGTGAGTTGCGACCAACCGTCCCAATCGTCTTCGGCCACACCATCCTCGATCGACACGATCGGGTAAGCGTCAAGCCAATCCCTGTACATCGATACGAGTTGACCGGACGTCTTGCTGCCCGATTCTCCAGCGCTCCGGAAGACGTACGCCGCCGACTCCGGCTCATGGAACTCGGTCGCGGCGGCGTCGATCGCCAGGGCGACCTGGGAGCCCGCCTGATACCCGGCATCGGCTATCGCCTCCAGGATTAGATCGAGGGCCTCCCGGTTGGACGCGAGGTTGGGCGCTACGCCACCCTCGTCGCCGACGCCGGTCGACAATCCCGCGGCCTTGAGTCGACGGCGCAACGCGTGGTACACCTCAGCACCGGCCCGGAGCGCTTCACGGAACGTAGGCGCGCCGACAGGAACGACCATGAATTCCTGGATGTCCACGCTGTTGTCGGCGTGCGCTCCCCCGTTCAGGATGTTCATCATGGGGACGGGCAGCTTCGTTCCCTCCCCCAGGTGACGATACAGCGGCAGCTCTCGCGTGGCGGCGCCGGCACGCGCAACGGCCATCGACGCCGCCAGCAGCGCATTCGCGCCCAGCCGTCCCTTGTTTGGCGTGCCGTCCATGCCAATCAGACGGCTATCGATCGCCACCTGATCGGTCACATCCTCCCCGCGGAGTCCGTCGGATATCTCACCATTCACGTTGGCCACTGCGCGCAGCACGCCCTTGCCGCCGTAGCGTGTCGGGTCTCCATCGCGCAGCTCCACCGCCTCATGAACACCGGTGGACGCTCCGCTCGGTACGGCAGCGCGGCCGATGTGGCCGTCCACCGTCTTGACTTCCGCCTCGAGCGTCGGATTGCCACGCGAATCGAGGATCTCCCGGGCGTGAATCGAAACTATTGCGGACATGCGTGTATTCCAGTCAGTACGGCCTGTCGGAGTGCATAGGTTTACCGCAACTTGGTCGGTACTGAATGTGCTGACAAGACGGCCCGCGCGGGCCAGATACTTCATCCAGGAGACCATATGAAACGCGAACTCGCAGCCGGCGCCGGTGCCGTCGGCACCGGAATCGCGGCGATTCTCGTAGTTGTTGCACTGATGTTCGGCTTCAACCGGGTCAACGAGTACGAGGTCGCGGTGAAGCGCAATCCCGTCACGGGCGCCGTCGGCGGAGAGCCTTACCGACAGGGGCTATATCACTCGATTCTCCGCTCGTGGACGAACTACTCCACGCGTGAGATCGCATTTCCGCGCGAGGGCGGCAGCGAAACCCTGACGGCGCTCACGGCCGATCAGTTGCAGATCCGGGTGGACGCCGCTTATCGGTATCGGCTCGTGCCGGACTCAGCCGTATCCCTGTATCTCGAAATCGGAGAGCCACCGGCCGTCCACGCCTTCGTCTACAACACGTATCGCTCCGCCGTGCGTGACGCCGTAGCGGAAATGGACGCCACGACCATCCTGTCGCGCGATCGAGCTGAAATCGGAACGCGCATCGAAGCCTTGATGGCGGACCGCCTCACGGAACGAGGT
>JAOTWC010000216.1 GCA_029863105.1 Gemmatimonadota bacterium
GCACGTCCTCGCCGCCATGCGGAGACCGGTGATCGGCCATCGAGGGCCCGAGATGAGTGACCTGCTCGCTTCCGTCGACCGTCCGTTGCGACAGATATTCGGCGCCGAACGACCCGTATACATTTCCACCTCCTCGGCCACGGGATTCATGGAAGCGGCGATCAGCAACCTCAGCCGTCGCCGGACCCTGTGCCTCGTCGGGGGCGCATTCGGAGAGCGCTTTCACGCGATCGCGAATCGCTGCGGCAGGCCGGCCGACCGACTCGAGGTCGAATGGGGCCAGCCGAATACGCCGGACGACCTCCGCGACGCGCTGGCCGAGGATCCCGGCCGCTACGACCTGGTGACGGTCGTCCACTCCGAGACTTCGACGGGCGTGCTGAATCCGATTACCCAGCTCGCCGGCGTCGTTTCCGAGTTCGACGATATCCTGCTCGCGGTCGACGGGGTCACATCCGTCGGCGGAACGAGAATCGAATTCGAGAATTGGGGTGTGGATTTCCTGCTCACCGGATCCCAGAAAGCCCTGGCACTTCCGCCGGGGCTGGCCTTCGCGGTCGCGTCCGATGCGGCGCTTGCGCGGGCCGCGTCCATTCCGGACCGCGGCTTCTACTTCGATCTGGTGGAGTTCGACCGGCGCGCCCGTGAGTTCTCGACCACGAACACGCCGGCCGTGTCCCTGTTCTATGCCCTGCATCGCCAACTCGAACGAATTGCCGACGAGGGCCTGGACGAGCGCTTCGCGCGCCACGAGCGCATGGCCCGTCGAACGGCCGCCTGGACCGAATCTCTGGCAGCGACCTCGGGTCGCCCATTCAGGGTCCTGGCCCCTCCCGGGTACCGATCGCCCACGGTGACGGCCATCTCGCTCCCACATGAAGTCTCGGGCCCCGGGGTCGTGGGCCGCCTGGCGGACCAGGGGATCACGATTGCAGCGGGATACGGGAAGTTGAAGAATTCGACGATTCGGATCGGGCACATGGGGGACCACACGGAAGCTGAACTCGAAGTCGTGCTCGATGCCGTCACCGCAGCCGGGGTGGGCAGCCGCGAGTCAGTCGCACCGGCCATGCTCCGCGACGGGCGCTGAGTGGCAGACAAGCGGCTGGTTCTGGCTGACCCTCTGTCTGACGAGGGGCTCGCAATCCTCAACGCTTCCGCGGGCCTGATCGTCGAAGACTATTCCCGCCGTCCACGCTCGGAGCTGCTGGCCGGCCTGCACGGCTCCGCCGGGTTGATCGTGCGCAGTGCCACGGTAGCGGACGCAGAATTGCTCGAACACGCCGACGCCCTGGAAGTAATCGGGCGAGCAGGCGTGGGGCTCGACAATATCGACCTCGCGGCCGCGACCCGCCGCGGAATCGCGATTCTGAATGCGCCGGCTGGAAACACGACTTCGACCGCCGAACTCACGTTCGCCCTGCTGTTGTCCGCGGCCCGGGGGATTCCCGAGGCGGCGGCCTCGATGCGGGAGGGGCGCTGGGACCGGAAGTCGATCAGCGGTGCGCAGCTGGCGGGGAAGACCCTCGGGGTGATCGGCGCAGGGCGCATCGGGACGGAAGTGATCCATCGGGCCCGGGCGTTTGAAATGCGTGTCGTGGTGACGGATCCGTATCTCACCGCCAGCCGCGCCGAGAACCTCGGGGTCGAAGTGCTGCCGCTGGCGGCCCTGCTGGCCGCATCCGATTTCGTGACTCTCCACGTTCCGCTGGGGGATGCTACCAAGGGACTGATCGGCGCGGCCGAGATCGCTCTCATGCGCCCGACGGCGGTCCTGATCAACGCGGCACGTGGTGGCATCGTGGATGAGACTGCGCTGGCTGCTGCGTTGCGGGACGGATCCCTTGGCGGCGCGGCGCTCGACGTCTACGAGCAGGAACCGCTGCCCTCGGAGCACCCGCTCCGCGATTGTCCAAATCTCATCATGACTCCCCATCTTGGAGCATCCACACCGGAGGCACAGCGCGAAGTGGCGATCGAAATCGCGCGTGCCGTGCGGGATGCGCTGATCGACGGAAATCTGCGAAGCGCGGTGAACCTGCCCTCCGTCCCCCTGGCGGATGAAGATCGTGCCAGCCAGACGCTCGATCTGACCCGTCGCCTGGGGATCGTCCTGGGCGAACTCACGAGGGGGGCGACCGAGTCGATCGCCGTCCGGTACACCGGTGGCCCGGGGGCCATGCTTCAGCTCGTCGCATCCGCAGCCGTGGAAGGCTACCTGTCGCGCCGGCTCGCGGGCCCTCTCAACGTCATCAACGCGTTGATGATCGGCGAGGAACGCGGGATCGAAGTGAGCCGGTCACGCGTTGGAACCGAAGGCCGGGGGAAGGACTGGGTCGAATTGACCGCCGTGGCGGGGGAGGAGACCCGGCGGGTGGCCGGCAAGCTCACGGCTAACGGCGAGCCGAGGTTGCTTCGCGTGGATGGATTCCGGGTGGAGCTGACTCCGGAGGGTACGCTGTTGTTCGTGGCAAACGTCGATGTTCCCGGGGTGATAGGTGGTCTCGGAACCGTTTTGGCCGAGGCCGGCGTAAACATCGCGGAGTTCCATCAATCCAGGGATCGTGTCTCGGGAAAGGCCCTCGGAGTTGTCCGGTTCGACGTCGAACTGTCCGCCGACCAGCTCGCTCGACTAGGACAGATCCCGGGGGTGCAGGACGTCCGCCAGATCCGGGTCGGGGGTCGACCCGGTTCCGGTCAGTAGGTCGGCAGGTTCGGATCTACGTCGCGAGCCCAACCATTGATCCCACCGGAGAGGTTCAGCACCCGCGCGTAGCCGCGGCTGTGCAGGAACTCCACGGCTTCCATCGACCGGCGGCCGGTCCGGCAGAATAGAATCGTCTCGACCAGCGGGTCGATTTCCTCGAGCCGCTCCTCCAGTTCCTCCATCGGCAACGAAATCGCTCCGAGATTCGCCAGGTCGCTCATCGCGTGTTCGGCCGGGTCCCGCACGTCCACCAGGACGAGCCGTTTGCCGCGATCGATCATCTCCTTCAGTTCGAGAGCGTCGACCGCCGGGAACGGAACGGGAAGCTGGAAACCGGCGGGAATCGGGAACGGAGCCCCCGGTTCGTCTACGTCCAACGACTCGGCGCAGAACGCCTCGAAGTCCACCAGGTCGGTAAGCGTCGGAGTGTCACCGCAGACCACGCAGGCCGGGTCTCGCCGAATCTCCAGGGACCGGAACTCGCCTCCGAGAGCATCGACCAGCAGGAGCCGGCCGATCAGGGGAGTCCCCATTCCGGTGATCAGCTTGATCGTCTCCGTGGCCTGAATGGATCCGACGATTCCCGGCAGGGCTCCCAGGACTCCCGCCTCCGCGCAGCTGGGGGCGAGCGCTGCCGGGGGAGGGTCCCGGAAGAGGCAGCGGTAGCACGGCCCTCCGCTTGCCGCGAAGACGGATGCCTGGCCGTCGAATCGGAAGATCGCGCCGTAGGCCAGCGGAATTCCCAACAGCACGCAGGCATCGTTGATCACGTACCTAGTGGGGAAGTTGTCGGTCCCGTCGACCACCACGTCCCAGCCGTCGAGAATCTCGAGGGCGTTCGAGGCGTCCAGCCGCCTGGGGATTTCCATCACTTCCACATCGGGGTTCAGTTCCTCGAGCCGAGCCTTGGCGGATGTCGTCTTTCGAGTGCCGACCGAAGTCGTGTCGTGCAGAATCTGTCGATGCAGGTTCGATAGCTCGACGATGTCGCCGTCTACGATGCCGATCCTT
>JAOTWC010000217.1 GCA_029863105.1 Gemmatimonadota bacterium
GACGATGGCATTCAACCCGGTCACGGCTGCTGCTGCGAACCCCGGAACACTGTACCCCCATCGACTGAGCGCCCCGCCGATCGCCGGACCGAAGATGAACCCGAGTCCGAATGCCGCGCCGATCAGACCCATTCCTCGGGCACGGCGTTGCGGACTCGTCGAGTCTGCGATGATCGCCTGGGCAACCGGAACGGTGGCTCCCATCGCGCCGCCGACCACGCGCGACAGGAGGAGTATTCCCAGCGTCGAGGCAAGACCGAACAGCACGTAGGAAACAGCTGAGCCGAACAGCCCCAGCAGCAGCAGTGGTCGGCGGCCGTACCGGTCGGACAGGCTTCCCCACATGGGAGAAAACACCAACTGCATGAGAGAGTACGACGCCATGATCAGACCAACTTCGAACGGTGTCGCACCCATCGACGTTGCATAGAAGGGAAGCAAGGGAAGCACGATTCCAAATCCGACCAGGTCCAGAAACACCGTGACCAGGACGATGCCCAGGGCGATCGACTCTGTATGGCGCGATTCAGTCGTCTTCAGGGGGAACTCCGTAGGCTGCGAAAGGCGGCACGTCGTAGCCGCTCTCCAACAGCGATGCGAGGTGCGCAGCGATCGCCGCCTCAGCCGCCCAGGCGAGACCTTCGGGCAGTGGATCGTAAACAGCCGCCCGAATTTCAGGAACGCTTCTCGCCCCTGCCGTGAGTGCTCGAATGATCTGGGCCTCCCGTTCCAGGCGATGGGCCCGATACTCGGCGAGCAGAGACATCGGGTCGGCCACGGCGGGTCCGTGACCGGGCAGCAACCAGGAGGGTCGCAACGCGTACAACCTCGAAAGGCTTCCCAGGTACGCTGCTACGTTTCCGTCCGGGTAGAGGATCGCACTGGAACCTTCACCTAACACGAGATCGCCGGTGAACAGCCAGCGAGCCTCCTCGGTAAGGTACGCCATGTGGTCGCTGGAATGACCCGGCGTCGCCAACGCGATTAGCGAGATGTCGGCGCCGGGTGCAACGAGTTGCCCGTCGGCCACGGCGATGCCGTCCAGGCCGGTGCGGTTCAGGGTCTGTTCCGACCCCAGAATCGGAGCCCCGAATGCTCTGCTCGCTTCGGCTGCCAGGCCGGCATGATCGCTGTGCGCATGGGTCAGCAGAATACCTGCGACCTGGCGGCTTCCTATCTCTCCGTGGATCCGGGACAGATGACCTGTGTCGCCCGACCCCGGATCTATGAGCACGACCCGGGACGAACCCAGGAGGTAGCTGCACGTACCATCGAGAGTCATCGGGCCCGCGTTGTCGGCTCGCAGGACGGTGAGATTCGGAGCGAGTCTCGTGGCGGAGAAATCAACCATCGGCTTCGTCGTACTCCGGATCGCCGGGGAGTACGGGCCGGATCGAGTCCCCGCGTATCAACAGACGAGGTGTGAGCGCTTCGATTCGACGCGACCTGAACACAGAGAACATCTCGGCAACTGACTTGAACTCGGCCAGGGCCTGCAGTGTGATCCGGGTGGGAAACAGCATTGGCAGGCGCCCCGCCCGAAACAGTTCGACCGCCCGTGCCGGGCTTACCCACAGACAGTCCGCAATTTCGTCCGTCAGGTGAGGCTCGAACGCCACGTCGCTCTCCGGTAGAACGGTTACGAAGAAGCGTGTGTCGTAGCGCCGTGCGAACCGGGACGGTGTGACCCAGCGTGCGAAATAGCACACGTCGAGAGAGGTGAACGACAGGTCGTGCTGTTCCAGGCTCGCCCCGAATGACTGCCCGCCTTCGAGCAATTCCCGTCGGATGTGTGCCAGTTCCGCATCGTCCGGCCGCTCGTCGGTCAGCAGCAACCCGGTTTCTTCGAACAACTCCCGCAGTGCCGCCAGAACAGCAGCCGGCTCTGCGTCGGGACCGCTGTTCGGCAGCCGCGTGGCAAGATGAGATTGTCCGTCATCCGGGTCGATCGTGCCGCCCGGAAACACGTAAGCTCCTGCTGCGAACCGCGACGTAGAGGGCCGCTTCAACAGAAGGATGTCAAACGCCTCCGATAACTCCGGTGCTTCGCGGGCCAGGACGATCGTAGCCGCGTCTCTCGGTTCCGTCGGAACTTCCTTTTCGCCGACGTGGCCGCGGGCAAATTCCTCCCGTTCGATGCGCTCGGTGACGGTTCTCGTGGCCCTCGCTTTGTTCGCAGCCTGGTCGTCGGTCACGCACCGGCTCCGATCGCCAGCGCCATGACCATCGCGAGGACTATGAACAACAACGCAAGCGCGACAGTGATCAGAATTATCGGGACGAACACCGCGGCTGCCGCGCGGCCTGCGCTGGTTCCGTGTGCCCCCTGGATTCCCACGACCATCAGAACGACGGACCAGATCCCGGCAGCCAGCCAGCCGACCCAGGGTATGATCGAGAGTACCGAGGTGGCTGCGGCATAACACATGACCCTCGCCGTCACGTGGATCGGTTGCGCGTTCTTCACGAACATTCGCACGCCGATTTGTGTCAGGGAGCTGTTGATCAGGAGTGCGAGCAGGCCCGTGAACGGCGACAGGAAGAAGAATAACCACACGTATGGCGCCACGGTCTGTTCGCCGGGCGTAACCGCGAGACTCGACGCTGCGGACAACCCGGCTCCCAGTATGATGAACAGGAGATAAAAAGAGAGTGGTCGCGAGAAGGATACGCCCGGGTCGAGCATGCGAAAAAACTCGGCTGGACGGGTCATCACGTCCAGCCAGGAGCCCAGTAAGTCTGCGGGAAAAGAGACGCGGCCGGTCTCCCAGGGTGTGCGCTCAGCCTGCTGCTCGCCCAGGGAGGCCCACTCCGGCCGGTGGTTCTCCGACATCAGTCGAGTAACCGGAGAGGCATCACCAGGCAAAGGTAGTCCGGCGCCCCGGAGGCCGGTGAAAACGTAGCGGCTCGTTCCGGCGCCTTGAACTGCAGGATTACGTCTTCGTCAGGCATGTATTTCAGAACCTCGAGCAGGTAGTTGGCATTAAAGCCGATTTCCAGGGAATCCCCCTGATAGTCGATTACCATCTCCTCCTCCGCCTCACCCAGGTCGGGCGTCTGCACCCTGAACGAGAGCAGGTTCTTAGAAAAGCTCATTCGGACCCGATGTGTCTGGTCGCTGGCCACGACGGCCATTCGCCGGATGGCCGCTGACAGGTTGTCCCGATTCGCCGTTGCCACCTTGTCGTTGTCGGTCGGGATGACCTGCTGGTAGTTCGGATACGGTCCCTCGATCAACCGAGTGTAGACCAGCCGCTCGGCGGACCGGAACGCCAGGTGGTTGCGGGAGTGCGCCAGTTCGATCTCGCCACTCTTGTCGAACAACCGCTGTACCTGCTGCAGTGCCTTCGGCGGGACGATCAGGTCTGCCTCGGGCGTACCCTCGCCGGCAATATCGATCGTCATCTTTGCCAGCCGGTGACCGTTCGTAGCCACCATCGCCGCGCTGTCGGGCCGAAGCTGCCAGAGAACCCCGTTCAGGATGGGCCGACTTTCTTCCGTCGATACGGCAAACGACGTGCGAGCGATCAGTTCCTGCAGGTGACCGGCGTCCATCTTCCAGCTGTCGGCGAAATCGACTTCGGGTGCGCTCGGAAACTCCTCCGGCGCGAGGCCGAACAGCTTGAAGCGGCTCTTCCCGCTCTCGATCCGGATCTCGACACCGTCCGTCTCGATGTGCACGGGCGCCGCCGGAAGTT
>JAOTWC010000218.1 GCA_029863105.1 Gemmatimonadota bacterium
GTCCCTGCCAGACGAGACGATGGTCCGGTGCTGGGCCGCTCACTATTTCTTCAGTGCTCAGGCCTTCCAATACTACATGCCGGCGTTCATGGTCTGGTCTCTGAGACACGCCGACACGATCGACTATACGCCGGAGAGCACGATCCGCGCGTTCGATCCCGGATCCGCGGGTGATCCGCTGCGACCCTTCCAGGTCTCCAAGTATGCGCTGTTGACAGACGCGCAGATCCGGAGCGTGATCGGCTTCCTGGAGCTGTTTTCGCGTGACCGGGAGCTCGGTCCGATCGCACACCAGGCGTTATCGAATTATTGGGCTGCGGAGCCTACTCCCACCGCAGGGCTTCGATAGGATCCAGGCCGGCGGCCTTCCGGGCGGGGTAGTATCCGAAGAAGATGCCGACGCTGGCCGAAAAGCCGAGCGCCAGGGCGATCGTCGCAGGTTCGATCAACGTGCTCCAGCCGGTGAGGTCAGCTACGAGCCTGGAGCCTGCGAATCCCACTCCCACACCGATCAGTCCCCCGACAAGGCTCATCACCACGCTCTCGACGAGGAACTGCGTCAGTACGTCTCCCCGACGCGCGCCGACCGCCATCCGAACGCCGATCTCCTTCGTTCGCTCGGTCACCGATACCAGCATGATGTTCATGATGCCGATGCCGCCGACGAGCAGGGAGATTCCTGCGATCGAGGCGAGCAGGATCGTCATCACCTCGGTCGTGCTCTGGGCGGCGTCGGCCAGCTCCGTCTGGTTCCGAACCGTAAAGTCGTCTTCCTCCCACTCGGCCAGGTCATGCGCTTCCCGCATGATGCCGCGGATTTCCTCCGTCGCCGCCGGTATGTCTCCGGGGGAGAATGTGCTGGCGATGATCTGTGGAATGAAGCTCCGACCTCTCAGACGAGTCTGAACGGTCGTGTAGGGCGCTACGATCACGTCATCCTGGTCGCGTCCCTCCGCCGTCTGTCCCTTCGGCGCCAGGACCCCGATGATCTCGAACGGGACACTGCGCAGCTGTATGCGCTGGCCGACGGCGTCACCATCCGGGAACAGGTTCTCGGCCACGGTCCGTCCGATCACCGCGACCTTGCGCATCGAACGCACGTCGCTTTCCTGGAAGAACGAGCCGTCTTCGACCGACCAGTCGCGAATCAGCGGATAGTTGCTCGCCACGCCGTTGATCATGGTCCGCCAGTTGCCCGTTCCACCGATGGCCTGCGTGTACGTCATGATCATCGGGGAAACGCCGGACAGCAGAATGCCTTCCCGCTCGAGCTTCTCGGCATCCTCGACTTGCAGACGATTGAAACTGCCGGCGCCTCCGCTCACTCCGCCGGTCGAGCTCGAACCCGCTGTGATGACGAGTAGATTGGTGCCCAGACCCTGTATCTGGTCGCGGATCTTCGACTGAGCGCCTTCGCCGACGGCTACCATGACGATGACCGCGCCAACGCCGATGATGATGCCGAGCATGGTCAGCAGGGTGCGCAGCCGGTTGACCAGGATGCTCTCGGCAGCCACGCGGACAAGGCTCGCGGTTCGCATGGTCCTAGAACCTGCCGCCCGGACCCCGCCCGCCGCCTCCCTGCTGTGGCTGGAACGGGTTTGCGGTCGAACTGGCGTTGCTGCCGCCGGTCGTGACCGCGGCGATTACCTGCATCCCTTCCTCGATGTTGCGGCCGAGGATCTCCGTGTACTGCCCGTCCGTGATGCCCTTCCGTGCCCGCATGACGGCGAGTCGGCCCTCGTCATCGAGGTAATACAGCGTCGCGACGTCGTCGGCACTGAAGCCGCCCGCTCCCCGCCGCTGGCCGCCGAATCTGCCGGCGCCCCCTCCGCCGGGTCGTCCACCTTCGCCGCCCGCCACATCCGGCTGCTCCCCGGTCCCGCGAGCCGCCTCCCGCTCGGCGCGCCGCTGCTCGAACGCTGCCTGCTGCCTTCCGATCAGCCCGGCCATCATCGATTCCGGCGGGCGGAAGCGCAGAGCAGCGTTGGGGACCTTCAGCACGTCGGTCGCGGTCTGGACGAGAAATTCCACCGTGGCGGTCATGCCCGGAAGCAGCTTGCCGTCGTCGTTGCGCACGTTCACCACGACCGTGTAGTTGACGACGTTCTCCTGAATCTTCGACTGCAATCGCACCTGCCCGACGCTGCCGGTAAACGTGTCGTCCGGATACGCCTGAACCGTAAACCTCACCTCCTGGTCTTCCTCGATGAATCCGATGTCGCTCTCATCGACAGAGGCCAGGATCTGCATCTCCGACAGGTCGTTTGCGATCAGAAAGAGCTGGGGCGTGGACATGCTGGCCGCGACGGTCTGCCCCGGGTCAACGTTCCGTTCCACGACTTTTCCGGAGATCGGTGCATAGACGGTCGCGTACCCGAGGTTGCGTTCGGCGCGCTCGAGGCTGATGCGACTCGACTCGTACGCCGCTTCCGCGGTGCGCATGTCGTACTCCGCCTGGTTGAACTCGGCTTCCGACACGAGCTGCTGTTCGAACAGTGATTTCGTTCGCTGGAAATTCCGATTGACGAAGTCGAATTGCGCCTGCGAGCGAGTGAGATTCGTCCGAGCTTCGCTCACCGCGATCTCGAGCAGGGTGCGGTCGAGCCGGGCGATGACCTGGCCCTGTACTACGTCGTCGTTGAAGTCGACGTAGATGTCATTGATGATTCCCGAAACCTGGGTGCCCACCTGCACGGTGGTCACGGCGTCCAGGCTGCCGGTGGCGGACACGACCTGCTCGAGGTCGCCCCGCTCGACCGCGACGAACCGGAAGCTGGATTCGTCGTTACCGGATCCCCGACGAGCCAACACCAGGACCGACACCAGGGCGACCGCCGCTACGGCTATGATCGCGTTTCTGTTGCTCATCTCACTCCGGCAGTTTCCCGTTCACCTCGCGCCAGCGGATCCGCCGCCGGGCCTCTCCCGTTCTTAGACCACCGGGGCTCCCGTTCATTCCACGCCCGTCGAACCGAACCCGCCCGCGCCCCGGGTCGTATCCTCGTCCAGCTCAGGAGTGATTATGATCGTCGGCCGTTCAAACCGTGCGAACACCAGTTGGGCGATGCGCTCTCCGCGGGCGATATGTACCGATCGTCGCGCGAGGCCCCGTTTCAAACGTGTGGCCAGGTCCTCGGCGGGCCCGTCGAAATCAGCTTCCTCCACGGCGGCCGCCGCGTTCAACAGCACGACCTTGACCGGGCCACGGTACCCCGGGTCGATCGTTCCGGGCGTGTTGACCACGGTGAGCCCTTCGTTCAGAGCCCGCCCGCTGCGCGGCCGCACCTGACCTTCCAGCCCGGGCGGCAACGCGACCCGGATTCCCGCCGACACGGCGGCTCGCTGCCCGGGTGCGAGCACGATCGATTCGCAGGCGACCAGGTCGATGCCGGCGTCGCCGTCGCGCGCCGGCCGGAAGACCGCCTGCTCGGGCGCCGTTGCATCGGGATGCTCGGGCAGCAGCTGGATGCGAACCGTCGGGATGTCTGCGTTCATGCCGGGAACATATGTCCGCGCCGCATGCTCGACACTTCGCGCAGCCATCCGTAGCATGGCGAACAGCGCGATCGACACATCGGCACCGGAGGAGGTACATGTAATGGCATCGGACAAGACCGCGAACGGCGTCGTCATCGCGACGTGGAGCGAACTGAGAGACCGGCA
>JAOTWC010000385.1 GCA_029863105.1 Gemmatimonadota bacterium
CCGAATCGCCTTTGCACTGGGGCCGGGCCGGGAGATCGGTCTGGACGCTCGCTACTCCGCCAGCGGTCTGAGCAGTTTTTCGAGCGGGGCGTCCGACTACGAATACGTATCGCTTGGTCTGGCCGGGAGCTGGGCCTTCGACTGACGTCAGGCCGGGAGGGTGAAGTAAAACGTCGTCCCCTCACCGGGAACGGATTCCAGCCACATGCGGCCTTCGTGTCGCTCGACGATGCGACGGCACACCGACAGGCCGATGCCCGTGCCCTCGTATTCGTCCACGGTGTGAAGCCGGTTGAACATCTCGAACACGTGCTCCCGGAACTCCTCGGCAATGCCGATGCCATTGTCACTGACGGCAAACAGCCACTCCCCGTCTTGCCTGGTCGCGCTGATCTCGATGTGCGGTGGTTTCTCACCGCGGAACTTGAGTGCGTTTCCGATCAGGTTCTGGAACAGTTGTCCAAATTGCAGCCGCTCACCATCGACCGTGGGCAAGCGACCCACGGTGAGTGTCGCCCCTGATTCGGTGATCGCCGTCTGCAGATTCGCCCGGGCCCATTCCACGACCTCCTCGAGGTCGACCGACTCCGGTTCACCCGCTTCCAATTGAACTCGCGAGTACGTCAGCAATCCCTGGATCAGCTCCTGCATCCGGGCCGTGCCATCCACGGCGTAGCGCATGTACTCCCGCGCTGTCTCGTCGAGCTGCCCACCGTATCGCGTGGCCAACAGCTGGGTGTATCCCGCCACCATGCGGAGCGGCTCCTGCAGATCGTGAGACGCAACGCGCGCGAAGTGCTCGAGCTCCTGGTTCGAACGCTTCAATTCGGCGGCTGCTCGCAGCCGCGCCGTGCGATCGCGGACCGCGGCCAGCACGAACGTTTCGTCCTCGGTTTCCATCGGACTCAGGCCGATCTCGACGGGAACCTCCGAACCGTCCTTTCGCAGCGCTGTCAGATCCCGGCCCGCGCCCATTTCCCGGGAGCCGGGATTTCCGGCGAACTCCGCGCGCAGAGCTGGATGAACGCCACGGTAACGCTCCGGAACGAGGACCTCGAGCTTCTTGCCGCGCAGCTCCTCTGATCTGTAGCCGAACAGCTTCTCTGCGGCGCGGTTGATCAACGTGATCGTACCTTCCGCCCCGATCATCAGAATGGCGGTGGGTGAAGCTTCCAGAGCAATCCTGAATCGGTCGCGGGCCTTGCGAGATTCTGTCACGTCGCGTGCGATGGCATACAACAGGCCCGTGGCCGGATCCGGGTGAGCCGTCCACCGTAAGTATCGAAACGAACCGTCCTGGCACTGATAGCGATTGTCGAATTCGACGGTCGGAATTCCCTCGCCCAATCGCTCTACTACCTGCACGGTCGCATCGACGTCGTCGGGATGGATGAATTCCACGAAAGGACGCGACAGAAGCTGTTCCGTGGACCACCCGAGGATACGCTCGAAGGACGGATTGAGCCGCTTGAAGTAGCCGTCCGGACTGGCGATACAGAACAAGTCGAGCGAGTCGTCGAAGAACTGTTCGAAATCGTAGTCCATGGACAATTCTTTACTCTCGCCGGTACATGCGGCAAGGCCGCATCACAGTTGAGCGCGAGGGATCCAGTCGATGAGGGCTTCGAGAAGCGCGGCGATCATCCGCCGAGCCGTCTCGTCGACCAGGAGTCCGTCGGTGACCAGCCCGCCGACACCCATCAGGTGCACCTCTGGCTTCGCCATCACGATCGCCCCTGCTCCGCCCAGCGTCTGGCGCAACTGAGGCTGGGCTCGGGCGGTTCCGAGCCGACCAGGCGAGGCACCGAGTACGGCAGCCGGCTTTCCCGTGAGCGCGGCGGCTTCATCCGCGCCCTTACGTGACGCCCAATCAAGGGCGTTTTTGAGGACACCGGGGATGCCGCCGTTGTACTCGGGCGTCGCGATGAGCAAGGCGTCAGCCCCTCGAATCGCCTGCTTGAGCGCCGTGACACCCTCGGGGTCTCCCTCCGCCTCCACATCCTGGTTGAACATCGGTACGTTACCGAGTCCCTCGAATGCGGTTATCGACATGCCGGCGGGAGCCAGTTCCGTTGCGGCTCGCAGAACCGCGCTGTTGTAGGACGCTTTCCTCAGGCTCCCCGAGATTCCGCACACGCGCCAAACCCTGCCCTTGTCACTCACCATGGTCACTCCTGTCTGGTGCTTCGTTGGAACTTTGAATTGCAAAGTACTTG
>JAOTWC010000015.1 GCA_029863105.1 Gemmatimonadota bacterium
GCGATTTCCGCAACCCATGTTGTAGCTCATGAACCAGCACGATTTTGGTGAACGGGCAGAAGACAATCTCCGGTTCATCCGATCCACCATGGAGCGCTCGACGCGCTTCACGGCCGTCTCGGGCTGGGGCGGAGTCGGTATGGGGGTGGTAGGCCTCATCGCAGCGGTCGCCGCAACTCGCTATCCCGTGTCCAGTCAGGAGTGGATGATGATCTGGCTGGTCGGTGCCGCCGTCGCCGCTCCGGTCGGCGCCGTTTCCATCTGGTACAAGGCGGCACGCACAAACGTGGCCTTCAACGGCGCCGCAGGGCGTGCGTTCGCCCTGTGCTTCTTCCCCGTCGTCGCCGCCGGAGCGATCGTTACATGGACCGTGGCCACGACCGCGCCCGGCGCCCTTCCCGCCGTCTGGCTGTCGATGTACGGCGCGGCAATTACGGCGGGCTCCGCGTTCTCCGTCCGGATCCTGCCCGTCATGGGAGCCGGCTTCCTTCTGCTGGGAGCCGCCGCCGGCCTGGTTCCGAGCTGGGGCAACATGGCCTTGCTGCTTGGCTTCGGGGTTCTCCACGTGGGTTTCGGCGCATTCATCGCGGCGCGCTACGATGGCTGACGGCGCGGCGGCGGCGAACATGAACGACGATACCGCCCTGCCGGCCCAGCCGGCGGAAGCGCTTGCGCTGGATTCGCTGATTCATGAGCGCGTTCGTCTCGGAATCGTCAGCGCGCTGGCAGGTCACGAGAGCGTCCGGTTCGTCGACCTGCGCGATGCTCTAGGGCTGACGGACGGCAACCTCAGCGCTCACGCGCGGAAGTTGGAGGACGCTGGCTACGTGACGTGCCAGAAGACGTTTGTCGGACGGACCCCCCGCACGGAGTACGCACTGACCGAGCTGGGGCGCAGGGAGCTCGCAAGCTACCTGGGTCACCTGGAATCGATCATCAGAACGGCACGGCGCTGAGCATCGTGGCACGCGCGATGTGGCGGAGCGGTCCGGTTGTCGGACTCCCCCTGCTGTTCGTCTTGCTGGCCACCGCCTGTACGATGCCCGACCCGCCGGAGCCTGCCACGGGGACGTTTGAGTGGACCACGTTCGAGAACTCCGCGGTGGGTTTTGAGCTGGAGGTTCCCGACAGCTACAGGCCGGATGTGGAATCCGGAGTGCATGCAGTGCTGTTCCGCTCCGATACGGGGGTTCCGGTCAAGGTCTATTGGACGACCGAGGCCGAGTCGAGAAGCCGAGGCCTGTGGTTCGGAGAGGCTCCCCTGGGACCCACGATTCTGGCCGGCCGGGAAGGATTGCTGTACGAGTACGTGCACTGCGACGGTCCCCTGTGCTCCCGGATGAAGTCCTACGTGATTCCCTTCCGGAGCCGTCACCTGGCGCTCGAATTCCGCAGCGGCGGAGAACTGCACGAAGTGAATCGACGAATCCTGGAATCCTTCCAGGTTCGCGAACCGGGTCGGGGCTAGGCTCGCGGCCGGGGCAGAGTCAGGATTTCCCCCACGGTGCCATAATCTGCTCCCCACAACCGGCCGACAGGGCGAAGGGCTTCCGTGTCGATCGCCAGAGAACCCGCCCGGCGCTTCAACTCGGGCCGCACGCGCACGGCCGTGACGCGCCCGATGATCAGAGTGTTGGGCGCCGTACCCAGGTCCACCTCCCGGAACAGCTCGCACTCAAGCACGGCGGCGGCTGACCGTACTGACGGGGCCGGAACGGCGTCGGCTTCCTGTTTGTCCAGGCCCGCCAGCCCGAATTCGTCGACTCCCGGTCCTACGTCCGCCGAGGACGCGTTGACCGCAGCGAGGTGTGCCTCGTCCACTACGTTGACCGTGAAGCATCGGGTGCCGCGGATGTTCGCGAGCGAGTCCTTCGGTCCCGAAGCACGGTGCCCGATCGACACGCCGACGAGCATCGGCGATGAGGCCAACGCCGCGAAGTAGCTGAACGGAGCCAGGTTGTCGGCGCCCCCGGGCGACCGCGTGCCCAGCCAACCGATCGGACGGGGCACGACGAGCGAGGTCAGGAGGTCATAGCGCTCCGTCCCGCTCAACTCGTCCACGTCGTACAGGTCCCAGTCCGCTGACCCCGACATCAGAACGGCAGACCCAGGGACGCCGTGAGGAATTTCATCAAGGCGATCGGCTCACGACACAGGTCGGTGAACCGGTGCGGGAAATCGGGCGCGGTCGCATCCTTTTCCGACAGGCGGTATACGGCGATGAAGTCCTTGCGCCTGAGGTCCTCGACCAGAGGATGGTTCGCGTCAAACCCGCGGGGCGGACGCTTGAGAGACTCTCCCTCCAGCTCCCAGCCGGCTTCAAGCACCTCATCCCGGGCCCTGACCCAATCCCGCGGGTACGCATCGATCCGAGACCGAATCGCCGATAGCGCCGGCCCGTCCGGATGCCACATGCCCGCCCCCACGAACACTTCGCCCGGAGCCAGGTGCAAGTAATAGCAGGGCGCGTGCGCATCCTTGCCGGCTTCGTGACGGAACTGAACGCCAGCCGACGTCTTGTACGGAGTTTTGTCGTTCGAGAATCGCGTATCCCGGTGAATCCGAAACAGCGATCCGCCGGATTTCCTGGCCACGGCAAGCATGGACGGACTGATGGCGGCCAGTGGCTCCTCGAACGCCTGGATGAACGCGAGCAGCGGCTCGCGCACGGACGCCTCGTACCTCGCCTGGTTCGCCTTGAACCACTCGCGGTCGTTGTTGACCTCGAGGTCTGCGAAGAATTTGAACAGGTCCGGAGTCAGCTGCACCACGTTCTTCCTCCCTGGTCGCCGCCGGGCACCACGCGTCGGCGGACGGTCAGCGCGGAGAATAGCGACAAGCCGTACTGGAGGGGAGATTCCGAAGCGGGGCGGCGAGAACAGGTTGGACGGATGCTCCGGGTGAACTCCCCGGCTATTCCAGGTAATGTGGTCCGGTGTACGCCCGGAGCATCATACCGTCCTACCTGCCGTCCCCGTGTGGCAAGAGGCGATCCTGATCCGACGG
The DNA here is from genome assembly GCA_029863105.1 of Gemmatimonadota bacterium. Taxonomy (GTDB): domain Bacteria; phylum Gemmatimonadota; class Gemmatimonadetes; order Palauibacterales; family Palauibacteraceae; genus JARFPW01. The sequence goes on from JAOTWC010000015.1 coordinate 3,007, forward strand.
GACATCCGAGCGACCGCAGCAGCCGCCAGGTTACGTCGCGCCACACGACGACATATCTCGTTTATTTGTATCATGTTACGGGATACGACAGGCGAGTCCGGCCAATTGCAGGCGGGTTCCCAGACCGCCGGTGGCCGTCGGGATTTCCCGCACTGGCGATCGGAGCAGTCTGGCGTTTGTGGTGCGGTCGGCGCATTTCGCCACGTGCTTTCGGTCGGGTCAGCGACCGCGCATGTTTCGGTCGCCCACCCTCTGGACTCACCCCGTGCACAGGCCGGACAAATGCCGTCGCCGACGCGCCGCGATCACGATCGAGACATTCTGCGACTGGGGCTCCCCGCCCTCGGGGCGTTGGCGGCCGATCCGCTGGTATCGATCGTGGACACGGTGTTCGTCGGTCGCCTCGGCGTCGTTCCGCTCGCCGCGCTTGGCGTGAACGTCGCCGTCTTCTCGCTGGCGTTCGTTCTGTTCAACGTGCTCGAGTACGGCACGACACCAATGGTTGCCCGCGCGGGAGGCCGCGGAGACCGCCAGGCGGCCGGGCGGACCGTGATCCAGGCCCTGGCCGTGGCAGCGATCACGGGCCCGCTGGCCATGCTGATCCTGCTGACATTCGCCCGTCCGATCGTCGGAATGATGGGCGCAACCGGAGAGCTCGTGGACCCGGCCGTGGCGTACTTGAGGATCCGGGCGCTCGCTGCTCCCGCCGTGCTCGTCGTAACCGCAGGCCATGGCATATTTCGCGGCTACCTGGACACCCGGACGCCGCTGATCGTTACCCTCGGACTCAACGTCGTCAACCTCGTGCTCGATCCGCTGTTGATCTTCGGGTTCGGACTCGGCATCGCAGGAGCCGCGATCGCGACAGTCGTCGCACAATGGACGGGAGCGCTGTGGTTCCTCGACCTGCTTCTGAGGAGACGGCGACAGGTGCTCGGCATCGAGCTGGCGCTTCCCCGACTCGTGGAGTTGATGCCGTTTCTCCGCATCGGTGGAGCACTGGCGCTGCGGACGTTCGCGCTGATCGGCACGATGACCGTTGCGACGGCCGTGGCAACGCGGGTCGGGACGGTAGCCGTCGCGGCGCACCTGGTGGCGACGGAGATCTGGCTGTTCCTGGCCCTCGTGGTGGATGCCCTCGCGGTGGCCGGCCAGGCTCTTGTCGCCCGATACCGGGGTGCCGGCGATGCAGCGGCTGCTCGCGCGGCCGCCGATCGCCTGCTGACGTGGGGACTGCGGATCGGCGTAACACTCGCGGTGCTGTTCTTCCTGCTGGCTCCCCTGCTTCCCGGCCTGTTCACGCCGGACATCGAGGTCGTGGCCGCCATTTCGCTCGTGTATCCGTTCATCGTCTTCATGCAGCCACTCAACGCTGTCGTGTTCGTATGGGACGGAGTGTTTCTCGGCGCGGAGGACTTCCGTTTTCTGGCCATTCAGATGATTCTGTCCGGCACCGCCGCGGGCGTCGTGCTGCTGATGGTCCTGCCCATGGGATGGGGCCTGCCAGGCGTATGGTGGGGTATGGTCACGCTGATGCTCGTGCGCGGCGTTACGCTTGGATGGCGGTATTGGCGGGCCTGGCCCACGAATTAGGAAAGCAGAAAGGAACAGATTGACTCCGGACTACGTTGCGCTGGCGTGATCGACTTCGATTCGCTCGGTTCCGCGCTGCAGCATGATCCGCTCGTCGCGATCGGTCTGCTGTTTGCAGCCGGTATCGTCACGAGCCTCACGCCCTGCGTCTACCCGATGATTCCCATCACGGCAGGCATCATCGGCGGGAGCGCCGGGCCTGGCGCCGGCCGGGGACGCGTCGCGGCGCTGACGGCCGCCTATGTAACCGGACTCGCCACGCTGTATGCGACGGCGGGACTGATTGCGGGATTGTCGGGTCAGCTGTTCGGAACTCTGGCTGCAAGCTGGTGGACCCGCGGCCTCGTTGCGCTGCTGCTTACCGCTTTCGGGCTCGCACTGCTGGATGTGTTTCCCGTCCCGGTACCCAGGCGCCTGCTCGACAGGGTCGCCCGGTTGAAGGGAGGATCGGTGCCGGCCGTGTTCCTGCTCGGCGCCACGTCGGGCCTCGTCGCCGCGCCCTGCGGCGCGCCGGCATTCGCGGCCGTACTGACGTGGGTCTCGACGACCGGCAGTGGAACGCTGGGCTTCGTTTACCTGTTCGTGTTTTCGCTGGGCATGACTGCCCTGCTCGTCGCCGTCGGCATGTCGGCCGGCCTTGCGAGCCGGCTACCGCGGCCGGGGCGCTGGACCATGTGGATCAAGACAGCGGGCGGGATTATTCTGCTCGCGATGGCGGCATTCTACTACTATCAGGCCTGGCTGGTCCGGTAGTTCACCAGGGGACCACTCGCATGCGCAGTTCGGATACACCGGGAGCACGTCGACGGATGCTGGTGCCGACGCTCCTGTGCCTGATCGGGTTGACGGCACAGAGCGCTCAGGCTCAGACACAGGTAGGAATGGAAATCGGCCGTCGGCCGGATGCCCTGGCGCTGGAATCGGTGCACGGCGGCCGGGTGGACCTGGGCCAGGTCATCGGACACCGGCCCGTGCTGCTCGAGTTCTGGGCCACCTGGTGCCCGAAATGTCGGGCTCTCCATCCCAAGATGGAGGCCGCTCACGCGGAGTTCGGAGATCGCGTGGATTTCTACGGCGTCGCCGTCGCCGTCGGGCAGAACCCCCGGGGTGTTCGGCGACACCTCGAACGACATCCCCTGCCGTTCCCGATGTTATGGGACGCCCGAGGGGATGCCGTCCGGACGTTCATGGCTCCGGTAACTTCCTACGTCGTCATCCTCGACGCAGACGGACGCGTTGCGTACACGGGAGTCGACTCCGGACAGGACATCCTCGGGGCTCTGCGGAGAGTCGTGGGCGCTCCCTAGTCGTCGCTGGAATTCTCGACAGGAGCCGTCCGCGCGATCGCTTGCCCCAGTTCCTCGTACGCCGTGGGATCGATCTCCCGGAACGGCGCGGCGACCCAGCGAATGACACCTTCGGAATCGATGACGAACACGGTACGGTTGTCGATCACGCCGCCGCGGGATTCGCGCCACGCGCCGTACCGCTTGCCGACCTCGGAACCAGGGTCGCTGGCGAACAGGAACGGGAAGTCCGCGTCCCTCGCCCAGCTCTGCTGGGCTTCCGGCGAATCGGTGCTCACCGCCAGCAGAACGATGTCGCGCCCTCCACGAAACAGCTGTGCGTACTGATCACGGTACGCTTCCATTTGAATCGTTCAGCCAGGGGTCCTGGCCCTGAAGAAGAACGCGAGGACCACCGTCTCGCCGCGAAAGTCCCTGAGCCGAATCGGATCCTGCAGGACTCCGTACCGCGTCGAGCCCACGAGCTCGAAATCGGGGGCCTCGGCACCGGCCGTGAGCGGGACACCCGCCTGCTGCCCGGCCGCCGGTCGCGTGCCGACGAGCGCGGCGGAGATGAGAAGAGCTGCGATACTGCGTTGAATCATGCGGTCCCCCTGTCTGCCATGGATCCCGAAAAGCTCCGCGGGGTTCAGTCCTCCTGTGAACATACGGTGCGGAGGGTCATCCTTGCGACGAGTGACGGCAATTTTCAGTGGACTGCTGCTGACCATCGGGTCGGTGGCGCACGGGCAGAGCGGCGAGGTCGGCCGCTTGCACCGGATGATCAACCACCATCGGGAACGGATCGGTTGTGTCGCGTTCGAGTGGCATTCCGGCGCGGCCGTGGTCGCGCAGAATCGCTCTGCAGACATGGATCGGCGCAGCTACTTCGATCATCAGACTCCCGAAGGCCGGACGTTCCTGCAGGACCTCGAAGAGGCCGGCATCGACGCCTGGGGGAGCGTGGCGGAGAACATCGCGCTGACGCAGGCAGGTCCGGCGTCGGCGCTGGAATTGTGGCTCGACAGCCGGCCACATCGGCGGAATCTCGAGAGCTGTGCCTTCACGCACCAGGCGCTCGGCGAGTCGTCCGGTATCTGGACGCAGATCCTCCTGTCACACCCCAAGGCCGTGCGCTCCCCGTCCCGATCGACGGAGGGGCCCTAGGCGGGAGCCACCCCCCGCGAGTTCGGCCACTCCTCACCGGTCAGAGCCGCCTCGAAGAACGCGAGTTCGTGGCGGATTACCTTCTCGAACGTCGCGGCCATTCCGTCCTGCGTGGCAATGCTCGCCTCGGTTGCGAGGTGTTCGAGCTCGCGGTCCAGGTATCCAAGGTAGAACCCGAACTCGCGGCCCGCCCAATTCTTCACGAACGGCTTGACGGGTGAGTCGGGCGAGAGACCGGACTTCACGAATTTGAACGATTCGTGCGTCGCCCGGTGCGCCGCGTACAACCCGGCGTACGCCTCCTCGTAAGAGGAGCGCTGCGCCGTCTCCAGCAGGAACTGGTTGAACGCGTGAACCGTGCGTGAGGGTTTGGAGTCCTTCAATTCGATGCCGAGGTCCCGGGCCTGGTCCTCGAACAGGCGGACTTCCCGTTCGAGTGCGCCCATCGCCCGGGCCAGGGGCTGCCAGTGGCTCGCGGGACCGCGCGGGATCAGCGAGGCGAGGAATGGGATCGCGGACTGCACAAACAGATAATCCTGCCGCATCCAGCGGACGAACGTTTCATCGTCGATCGTTCCGTCCCGCATCTGACGCAGCAGGTCATGGCCCAGCATGCGATCCCACAGATCCTGGTTCTGTTCTACATACCGGTCCCCGAAGTCGCGCAGCTTCAAGCGTCGGGCTCCCCGGAGGGCCGGTACAGGACGGATGCGCCGACGGCGCCACCAAGCGCGACGAAGGTCAGCAGCTTCAGCCCGACCGTCCTACCGCGGCTGACAGATAGTCCCGATTGAGCAGGGCGATGAAGTCCACGCTGATGTCCTTCGGGCAGGCTGTTTCGCACGCCCCGTGATTCGTGCAACTGCCGAAGTTCTCGGCCTCCATCTGGAGCACCATGTCGATCACGCGCATCGCCTTCTCCGGCCGTCCCTGCGGCAGCAAGTTCAGATGCGCGACCTTGGCCGATGTGAACAGCATCGCGGAGGCGTTGGGGCAAGCGGCGACACACGCACCGCATCCGATGCAGGAGGCCGCGTCCATCGCCCTTTCGGCGTGCGCCTTCGGAACGGGTATGGCGTTCGCATCGGGAGCGCTCCCGGTGCGGGCCGAAATGAACCCACCGGCGGCCACGATCCGGTCGAGCGACGTCCGGTCCACCACCAGGTCCCGGATGACCGGAAAACCGGCGGCCCGCCACGGCTCGATCCAGATGTCATCGCCGTCCCGGTACTCCCGCATATGAAGCTGACAGACGGTGGTGCGCTTCCAAGGCCCGTGGGGCCGCCCGTTGACGACCATGCCGCACGTTCCGCAGATGCCTTCGCGGCAATCGTGGTCGAAGGCGATCGGTTCCTCACCCCTTTCCTCGAGCCCCTCGTTGACGACGTCGAGCATTTCCAGAAACGACATGTGTGCTTCGACGTCGAGCGCCTCGTACGTCACGAATCGGCCTCGGTCGTCCGGCGAGGCCTGCCGCCATACATGCAGGGTCAGGTTCATTACTTGTAGCTCCGCTGACTCGGCGTGACGTATTCGAACTCCAGCGGCTCGCGGTGTTCCACCGGAGCCGAATCCTCACCCGTGTACCCCCAGACGGACGCATGAGAGAATCCGTCGTCGTTCCGCTTTGCCTCGCCCTCCGGAGTCTGGTGCTCTTCCCGAAAATGCCCGCCGCACGACTCTTCGCGGGCCAGCGCGTCACGGCACATCAGTTCGCCCAGTTCAAGAAAGTCCGCCACGCGCGCGGCTCGCTCCAGCACCTGGTTGAGGGTGCCACCTCCGCCGACGACCTTGGCGTCCTCCCAGAACTCCTCTCGAAGCGTCGGGATACGCTCGAGCGCCGTGCGAAGTCCGGTTGCCGTCCTCGCCATTCCGCAGTTGTCCCACATCAGCCGACCCAGTTCCCGGTGGACAGATTCGACCGTCCGGTTTCCGTCCATGGCCAACAGGCGGGCTGTCCTGGACTTGACACCCTCGACCGTCCCGGCCACGTCCGGGTGGTCCGGTGCGATCGGATCTCCGGCGTGTCGCGCGATGTAGTCGCCGATCGTGTACGGCAGAATGAAGTACCCGTCCGCCAATCCCTGCATCAGGGCGCTGGCGCCCAGCCTGTTCGCCCCGTGGTCCGAAAAATTCGCTTCACCGATCACGTGCAGTCCCGGAATGGTGGACATCAGGTTGTAGTCCACCCACAAGCCGCCCATCGTGTAGTGCGGTGCCGGGTAGATGCGCATCGGCTGCCCGTACGGATTCTCGCCGGTAATGCGCTCGTACATCTCAAACAGGTTGCCGTAGCGCTCTCGGATGGCTTCCTCGCCCAAGCGCTCAATCGCGTCAGCGAAATCGAGATACACGCCGCGGCCCGAGCTGCCGACTCCGTATCCGTCGTCGCACATGTCCTTGGCCCTCCGGGAGGCCAGGTCGCGCGGCACCAGATTGCCGAAACTCGGATACATACGCTCCAGATAGTAATCCCGATCTGCGGCCGAAATCTCGTTCGGCGCTCGACCGTCCCCGGCATTCCGCGGCACCCAGATCCGGCCGTCGTTGCGCAGCGACTCGCTCATCAGCGTGAGCTTGGACTGGTACTCGCCGCTCACCGGGATGCACGTCGGATGGATCTGGGTGAAACAGGGATTCGCGAATCCCGCACCGCGTTTGTGGGCCCGCCATGCAGCGGTGACGTTGCACTTCATCGCATTCGTGGACAGGTAGAACACATTCGAGTACCCGCCGGTGCCGAGTACCACCGCGTCGGCGGTCCACGATTCGATCTCCCCGCTGATCAGATCCCTGGTCACGATGCCTCGGGCGTGCCCGTCCACGAGGATGAGATCGTGCATTTCCTTCATCGGCCTCAGTCGCACCGCGCCCGATCCGACCTGTTTCATCAGCGCCTGGTAGGCACCCAGAAGCAGCTGCTGGCCCGTCTGGCCCCTGGCGTAGAACGTCCTGGAGACCTGCGCCCCGCCGAACGAACGATTCGCCAGCATCCCACCGTACTCACGGGCGAACGGAACGCCCTGCGCGACCGCCTGGTCGATGATGTTGACGCTGAGTTGCGCCAGCCGGTAAACATTCGCTTCCCGCGACCGGAAGTCGCCGCCTTTCACCGTGTCGTAGAACAGCCGGTATATGCTGTCGCCGTCACCCTGGTAGTTCTTGGCGGCGTTGATGCCGCCCTGTGCAGCAATGCTGTGAGCTCGCCGCGGGCTGTCGTGGTAGGTGAAGCACGTCACGGCGTACCCTAGTTCGGCCAGGGTCGCCGCAGCAGAGGCCCCGGCCAGGCCCGATCCTACGACGATCACGTGGTGCTTCCGCTTGTTGGCCGGGTTGACCAGCTTCATTTCGAACTTATGCTGGTCCCACTTCTGGGCGATCGGGCCTGACGGAATGCGGGAGTCGAGCTTCATGATCCTCTCCCTACGCCACGATGCCGGTCAGGACAGCGACCGGAAACGAAAGGTTACCGCCGGCAACGACCAGGGCGATCCCCAGCGCCAGGGGCCGACGCATGCGATTGACCCTGGGCCCGCTGATACCGAGCGTCTGGAATGCGCTCCACACGCCGTGGTACAGATGGAGTCCGAGCGCGAGCATCGCGACGGCATACACCGCCGACACGGGTACCGATTGGAAGCCCGTGACCAGATTGTGGTAGGCGTCGCCGGCGATGAAATCCGGATGAACCGCTCCGAACGTCAGGTGCAGGAGGTGGTAGACGACGAAGGCCAGCAGCGCTACGCCGCCCCAGCGCATCGACCGGGACGCGCGACTGAATTCGAGGGCCTCGAGCTTGCGGTACCGTTCGTCGCGTGCCGCCCGGCTTTGCCGGGTGAGTTTGAGGGCCGACCAGACGTGCGCGGCCAGCGCCACGATGAGCACCGCCCGCGCGATCCACAGGGTCTGCCCGTATTGAAAGAACGGGTCGCCGAACTCTCGGAGCCCCTCGGCGTAGTGATTGAAGACCTCGGCGCCCTGATACACTTTCAGGTTGCCGAACATGTGGCCGATCACAAAGCCTACGAATACGATGCCGGAGACGGCCATCGTGATTTTGAGACCGATGGAAGTGCGGAAGAGGGCGGCGCCGCGGCCCATGCCAACTCCTGTATGCTTGGAAACGGGATGTACTTGGGGATTCTAGCTCCGTGTATCGGCAGCTACAAGCAGGTGCGTTCGAATCTGGTGGCACCAGATTCGCAATGAGACTGAGTCTGACATGAATAACGAGAACAATTCGAGCGGAACGGGGGGCAGTCCGGTGGATCCGACGACCCAGTCACTGGCCCAGCGGATTCCCTCGCCGGCGATGAACGCCGAGGATTCCCGCCGGGCCTTCAAGGCCATCGAGACGTCCCTCCGCGAGCTGTGGGGGGTGGTTGACGGACTGTCGAGCCTTCTTCCGCCGCGCCCGACGTATTACCGCGTCACGATCTTCGGATCCTCCCGGATGCACCCGGGGGACGAGCTGTACGGTGAGGTGAGGCGGCTCGCCGAGCGGCTGTCCTATATGGGCTGCGACATCATCACCGGGGGCGGCCCGGGCTTGATGCAGGCCGCCAACGAGGGTGAGGCCATAGGCGACGTGGGAGACCACACGTACTCCATCGGACTCAACGTCGAACTGCCGCACGAACAGGGAGCGAATCCCTACGTCGAGAAGCTCTACCATCACGGAACGTTCTTCTCGCGCCTCCACCATTTCGTGCAGTTGTCGAGCGCATTCGTCGTGATGCCCGGAGGCATCGGCACGACGCTCGAGGCATTGCTGGTGTGGCAGCTGATTCAGGTCGGCCACCTGCGGAACCGGCCGCTGATCTTCGTCGGCCGCATGTGGCAGGACCTGGTCGAATGGGGCAGCGCATACTGGATCAACGGCGGTCGGCACCTGGCGGACGAGAACGACCTGGCGATTCCGGTGTGTGTCGACACGGTGGACGAGGCCTGGCGGATTATCGAGGATAACCTGAAGTCGTGGGAGGCGACGACGGAGGAGGCGACGGAGGCGGCCCGCTAGAGCTCGAACTTCTGCAGGCGCTCCGGAGCCACCACGTCCGCGGCTCCTCGTTCCCCCAGCGCCCCGGCCAGCGACTCCTGGGACTCGCGTTCTCCGTGAACCAGGAACCAGCGGTCCACGTGCCCGGCCTCCCGCACCCCGTCGGACCAGGCGAGCAGTTCGTCTCGGCCGGCATGCGCACTATAGGAATCGGCCCGTTCCACGGCCGCCAGGATCTCGACGTCCTGTCCATAGATTCGAACCGGATTCCTGCCGTCGAGGATCTTCCGGCCCAGCGTGTGCTCGGCCTGGTAGCCGACGAACAGCACGGTGCTGCCAGGATGCGTCGCGTGGTTGCGGAGATGATGGAGGATCCTTCCCGCCTCGCACATGCCGGACGCGGAGATGATCACACCCGGGCCCTTACGATGATTCAGAGCCTTCGACTGCTCGACGTCGCGCACATAGGTAAGAGTCTCGAATCCGAGCGGATCCCGGTCATGATCGGAGTGCAGCGTCTCGAGCATCTCTGCGTCCCAGCACTCACGGTGCTCATTGAACACGTCGGTCACCCGGACGGCGAGCGGGCTGTCCACCCAGACCGGCACGCGGGGGAGCTCGCCTGCTTCCCATAACTGGTTCAGGCTGTAGACGACTTCCTGCGTTCTGCCCAGCGAAAACGCCGGGATGATCAGATAACCGCCTTCCCGGCAGACACGATCGGCGCACGCCCGGAGACGATGCTTTGCTTTACTCGCCGGCTCGTGCACACGGTCGCCGTACGTGCTCTCCATGATCACGACGTCCGCGCCCGGCGGCATGACCGGATCGCGCAGGATCGGAAGACCCTTCCGGCCGATGTCCCCGCTGAACACGAGTCGGCGCTCGCGGCCCCCGGCGGACAGATCCACGGTCACCGATGCCGACCCGAGAATGTGACCGGCGTCCTCGAGCCTCGCCCTCGCCCCCGGGACCGGATCGAACGTCTCCCCGTAATCGACGGTCCGGAAGCGCTCGAGCACGGCCTCCACGTGTTCGGGCTCATACAGCGGTTCGAACGGCTTTCGGCCCTGTTTCTTGCGGCGCTTGTTCACATACTTGACGTCGTTGACCTGGATGTGGGCCGAATCCATGAGCATGTGGCGGCACAGGTCGGCCGAGGCGGACGTCGTCCAGATGCGCCCGCGAAATCCCGACCTGACCAGGGAAGGCAGGTTCCCGGCGTGATCGAGATGCGCGTGACTGAGCACCACGGCATCGATGTCGGAGGCGTCGAACGGGAGATCGCGGTTTCGTTCGAACGCACCTTTGCGACGACCCTGGTAGAGGCCGCAGTCGAGAAGAACGCGGCTCCGCCCCGTGTCGACCAGGTGCATGGAGCCCGTGACTTCGCGCGCGGCGCCGAAGAACTGGATGTGCATGCAGAAGAGTTCTGCATCGGGCCACCGCGGGCAAGTTGCCGCGGTGGCCCATGTGCCGGCCCGTTACGCCAGAGCTGCGTCCAGGCGATTCAG